>JAISZF010000275.1 GCA_031269415.1 Clostridiales bacterium | reverse complement strand
CATAAGCCTCCGTATCAAAATTTTGTACATCCTCATTGAAATCGCTGACCGCCGCGACCATTTCTTCCAGATACAGCGCTGGATCATCCTGTATATCCGTCATGCTGACAAGATTATATATTCTCTCCGCTTTGCGCGTCAGAATGATATTAGCTTCCGCTTCTCGTTCGCGCGGAATGCTTTTATAATTTAACAACAAATGGAGATTTTTTTGATAACATCCAATCATAATTTCATTAAATTTATTATCTTCCTCACAAATTTGTTTATACCAACGCCAATCATTAAGAAAATGAGGAGATACCCCCAGAACATCAAAACTGTCACACACAGTTTCAATCGCTTGCTGAATAGAAAATAGTTTGCCGGTAATGGGCTGGATGATGCAGTCTAATACCCAATCCCCGATAGGGCGCGACGCGCTTCGCAACGCGTTTAAATGACCGCTGAAAACGGAAGACAAAAAAGATACTGATTCTTTAAAATCATGGCTAACGCCAACATTGCCTATAATCCGCCCGGCATAATGCCGCAGCAAATCTCCTAAAATCGAAACGGAATCCACACACGTAATTAAAAGAACGCCGTTCGCATCCACAAAAGAAGCCATATGCCTCAAGATTTTCTCAGGTTCGTATTGATTGACTAGCAAACCCTCCGCGATAACCACGTCGAATTTTTCGTCAGAATCATAATCCTGTATAAGAGATTCAACAAAGATAAACTCTGTCTCGGCAGACTTATTGAACGTGTCTTGCATCAATTTTTTTGTTCTTTTTAAACCGACAGGGTTTCCATCTACCATGACATATACGGAAGGGCGTTGAAAAGCTGTAAATAAAGCGTTATGCCCGCTGCCCGGGCCAAATTCTAAAACCCGCCGCCCCCTCAGCAATCCCACCGG
The DNA here is from genome assembly GCA_031269415.1 of Clostridiales bacterium. Lineage (GTDB taxonomy): Bacteria > Bacillota > Clostridia > Lachnospirales > WQUN01 > JAISZF01. The sequence goes on along the minus strand of JAISZF010000275.1, from coordinate 2,850 downwards.
CACTCCCAGATGATGGTACAGCGCGTCGCGTCTGCGAAAATGTTTGGCAAGATCACTTATATCTTGCAATACCGGAGAAATCTCATGTTGTTTGTAATAGTCAACAAAAGGAATTTTATATTTCACAAGAAAACACCTCTTCTACCCCAAATCTTCCTCAACCATGCCGAATTCTTTCAACAATATCCCGAGTTCCTTTTCATCGGGAAACCGGAAATGCCACAACGGGACGTTTTCCATAAAAGAAACGCCCTTGCCTTTTATCGTATGCGCGATTATCGCTTTGGGTTTGCCGGCAACCGGAGCGTCAAAGGCGCCGGTCAATCCGCCAATGTCATGTCCGTCCACTTCTATCACATGCCACCCGAACGCGCTCCATTTCCCACCCAGGGGCGTTATATCCAGAATATTTTCCAGCCTGTCCATAGCCTGAAGTTTATTGTGATCCACGATCACGGTCAGGTTGTCCAATTTCAGATGAGGCGCCGACATCGCGGATTCCCACACGGAACCTTCCTGACATTCGCCGTCCCCGAGAACAACATACACCTTATAGTCCATAGAGTCCAGCTTCCCGGCCAAAGCGACCCCGACTCCGAAGGCGAGGCCATGCCCCAGCGCGCCGGTGGACGCCTCCACACCCGGAATTTCTTTCATTTTTGGATGCCCGCCGAGGCGGGAGCCTGGAAGACAAAACGTTTTCAATTCCGGCATCGGGAAATATCCGGCGTTGGCGAGCGCCGCGTAAAGAGCCAGACACGCGTGCCCCTTGCTCAGGATAAACCTGTCCCTCGCGGGATCGCCGGGGTTCTGCGGATTATGCCGCAAGACTCCGCCAAAGTACAAGACCGCCATAATTTCCGCCAGCGAAAACGCGGGAGCTATATGTCCCGTCTTACCCGCCCACGCGGTTTTGAAAATATCCCGTCTGAGTTTGTTTGATATATCTTCGAGATTTTTCATATCACGGCTATACAAAGTTGATATGGTTGTGATTGAGCGAAAAGAACGTGTTCAGCAAAATATTCCGGTCGTCGTAAACGCAGTGATGCCGGCATTCAGCGACGGGATCGAAATTATTGAAGCGTTCCGTTAACTCATCGGAAAACCAAAGTTCTTTAAAACCGCGTTCTTTTAAGTCGCCTACGACGCCGTTGCTGACATACGCCTTGTCGTGACAGAAATATACCTTGCTGTCAGCTCCTATTACGGCGGAAATGTCCTTGATGAAACATTTGGAGTATGGCCGAACGGGCACGGCGTCATGCTCGAAATCTTCCTCGTATTTGTTGACGACCCGGAACGAATCGTCGGCAAAGTCGGAAATCGCCATGTGAATCAGCTCGAACGCGTTCTCCTTGAAAGGCTTGTGGTATTCATGCAAATCCTTTGTCACCCGCGCGGCGAACTTGATGTGATTCGCCCCGAGTGATTTTACCAGTTTTGCGGCTTCATAAGCCTGAGACGCGTTGTCATGCGTGATTACGAAGTTGACCCCCAGCTCGCACGACGGCGCTTTTAACCTGGAAAAATTTTTAATATTTTCGCAAACCTGACCCCAGCTTGCCGGAGATACGCCGCGCGTCATGGCGTACGTCTCCGCGTCGGCGGAGTCGAAGGACACGCGCACCCATTTGGCGTTTGAAAGGGCTTCAGCGCGCTCCCCGTTCAGCAATTGCCCATTTGTGATCATGGCAAAGTCAATGCCGCTATCCCGCGCCTTGCGCAGCGCGGAAACTATCTTCGGATAAACCAGCGGCTCCCCTCCTCCGCTGAATATTACCGCCTTCACACCCATGCTTGCCATGTCGTCCAAAATCTCCCGCATTTTCCCCCAGGGGATTTGATCGTTCTTTGCCACACGGTCTCGAAGACCGAGGACATCATCTGCGTAGCTGCAATAATAACATCTGTGGTTGCACATATTCGTCGGTTTAATCCGTAAAAATAAAGGCGCGGTTCGATCGCCGTTTTTCATGGAGTCAATCTTATCCGGATGCGCGAAAATTTTTATGTTGCTGTAAGGCGTCGCTTTGAGCGGCATTAGCATCGTCCTTTTTCAAATTACTTTATTATAAGCTGTAAAACAGCAAACCAATCAACAAGAAAGAGCGACTTCAATTGAAACGATTATGCCCCATTCATGCCAGTTTTGAATATGTTCCCCAAACCACTGGCTCCCCGCATGCGCGTCGGACCCGCGGAGAACCAGTGGTTTGGGCTGTGGTTTGAGGTTACCCCTGGAAAATTGACAAAAACTTTCATGGCGTCATCCCCCACATTATGAGTAATCTTGAGAAGGTGAAACGTATTGACAGTGATGCGGAAAATTTTACACTCATAAGCAAATACTCTTAAAATAGTCTATCGTTTTTATAAGTCCTTCTTCCAGAGCGATGCGCGGCTCCCAATTCAGCTTTTTTCTCGCAAGCGCTATATCGGGTTTTCGCTGTTTCGGGTCATCCTGCGGCAGCGGTATAAATTTGAGTTTTGACTTACTGTTTGTAAGTTCAATAACCTTTTCGGCAAGCTCAAGCATTGTAAATTCGTTGGGATTGCCGAGATTGCATGGTCCGGTAAATTCGGAGGGGCTGTTCATCAATCGAATAAGTCCATCAACTAGCTCATCAACATAGCAAAAGCTGCGGGTCTGTTTACCATCGCCGTAAATCGTAATGTCTTCGCCGCGCAGTGCCTGCATAATAAAGTTTGACACCACGCGCCCATCATCTGGGTTCATATTGGGTCCGTAAGAATTAAATATCCGCGCAACTTTTATTTCAAGATTATGCTCTCTGTGGTAGTCGAAAAACAACGTTTCCGCGCATCGTTTGCCCTCGTCGTAACAAG
>JAISZF010000257.1 GCA_031269415.1 Clostridiales bacterium | reverse complement strand
GCGCTGGTTTCGCCCATTCTGGCGAAACTATTCAACATAGGCCCATTATGGACAATAATACCGTTTGTTATGGCGGGTAATATTGTGCTTGTAATTATATGGCGCGTAATAGGATCCCTTAAGAGCCTGAATCCTGTTGCCGCGCGTATTGCCGCGCTGATCTTGGCCGCTGTCGTAAAATTTGCCGTGCTGTATGTGGGAGTGGTGAGGATAGCGGTTCCGTTTATGCTGAGTCTGCCGGAAAAGCAGGCCGCCACAATCTCGAATATGTTCACGCTGCCGCAGCTCTTCACAGCCGCGATTGGCGGGGCGATAGCGGTTATTATTCTGCCGTTGCTGGAAAAGGCGCTTAAACGGTGAACAGCCGCGGATTTCACCTATGGAATCCGCGGCTGTTTTATTACATATTTCCCAGATGAACATGTTTCAGGTATTTCTCCGCGATATCCCGCAGCCGGCGCATGGTTTCAGCCGGCGTCGGCTGTTTGCGCGCGTATTTGTATTGAGGGATAAACCGGCTTAGGTGCAGTGGCAAATCAGGACTGATCCCGGATAAAAATTCCGCTGATTCTTCCGTCTCTTCATCCGAATCATTTTCGCCCGGAATAATCAACGTTGTTACCTCCACATGACTTTGACTCGCCGCTGAACGTATATTTCGCTTCACCGTGTCCAAATCGCCGCCAAGTTTTTCTTTGTAAAACGCGGCCGAGCCTTTCAAGTCTATGTTAAACGCGTCTATATAGGGCAGAATCGTATTGAACGGCTCCTCATTGATACAGCCATTGGTAACGGCGACATTCTTCAAGCCTCTGGCGTGAACCGCCCGTGTGCAATCCAGTACATACTCAAAGGCAATCATCGGCTCGTTGTACGTATACGCGACACCCAGGTTATTGCCATCACGGGCGTATCTTTCCGCCAGCGCGGCTATATCCTCCGGCGAGGCGTAAGAAGTTTCCGGTCTGCTCATGGATATTCGGTGATTCTGACAGAACGGGCAGTGAAGGTTACAGCCGTATAAGCCAATCGAAAAAATGAAACTGCCAGGAAAAAAGTGGTTCAGAGGTTTTTTCTCAATGGGATCCAACGAAGCGCTTGTTATCATACCATAACTTTCCGCAATCAGTTTTCCGCCCCGCGATCTTCTGGCTTTGCAGCGGCCTAACGCGCCCTCGGGCAGTTCGCATTCCCACGGACAGAGCGAGCATCGTACTCCACGCGGCGTTTGTTGATAAAAGATCGCTTCTTTATCAATCATGCCGGGTTACCTCAAACCGTTGCAATGAGATCTTTTCATTATTGTTTATACCCGCTTTGCGCCTCGCGATTGCAATCTGTTCCTTGACTGTATCCACGCCATCCAAGTTGGGCAGCAACAGCCCGCGTTTTCTTCCGCTTGTTACGATTACGCCATACCGCTCAACGTCTAACTCTGCGGGGCTGTCTATATCCTCCGCGTCTCCAAGTATATCGACTTTATAGGTAAGCAGCGGCAATTCCTCCGCTGTGACGGAATCGAACCGATTGTCACTCAGCCCGGCGGAAACCGCGTTCTGGATGATTTCATCCGCCACGGATTCGGTTGTGGCGGATATGGTACCGACGCATCCGCGCAGTTGGCTGCTTTTATGCAGAGACACAAACGCGCCGGCTCTGTGTTCGCGCATTTCTTCCGGGAGTTTTTCCAGTTCATCAGCGGACAGTTTCAACTTCCCGCCATTCTTAACGGTATACTCCAAAGACTTGCGGGCCAGGGAACAGTAGGCGTCTTCCGAAGCTTTCGCGGCTTTCAGAACCTGATCGGCGTATATCCGTCCGAAGTCCCGCGATTCGTCCGCGCCTTGGGGATAAAATGAGGCGACGGCGTAGCCCACGCCGAATGGGCCCTCATAAGACAGCAACTTCGCGTTTAGAGCCCGCTTGTCAAAACATCCGGCCATAATCAGATAGGAGCTGTATCCGCAATCCGCCGCGCGGTCACGCAGTTTTTCAGACGCGTTAAACAAAGCCATGAAATCCGCGTTTCCCAGCGCGCGCGTTATATAGGCGTCATACTCCGGCCCTTCTTCCGCGAATCCATAAGGACCGTCCGCTTTCAGCTTATGTGAAAGATCGCCGCTGGCGATAAGCACGGCGCGTCTATCCTCATCTTTTACGGCTTGCGCCACGCACTGGCCAAACCGATAATGAACCAGCGAATCCATGCCGGATTGCGAAATCCTCACACATTTATAATCCGTATAAACCTTGTCAATAAACCACATCGGAACCATTACGCCGTGATCGAGGCGACTGTCTTTTTCCCCCATCACACCCGCGTAAACGCCGGCCAGCGCGGCGCGTTTCTCAATGGCCGACACCAGAGGTTTGTCGTACTCTTTTCGAAACGCAACGTCTTTAGCGCCAAACGCGCAGAAATTACCTTTGGCGGATCCGCCCGGGGAGATATGAAAATAATCGGCGTAAGACGTGTTGTGCGGGGTAATAAAAATTATGGTATCCGGTTTCAAAGCGGCTATCTCGGCGGCGGCTTGCTGAAAAGACTCAATCGTCTTTCCGATCTCTTTTTCCTGCCCGCGCCCGACGCGATCGACCGCCAGCGGGGGATGGGGCATTGCGAATGCGGCTAACATTATAAAACCTCCTCATCCTGATGTAAAGATACGGACGTTATTTTTGTTCCCATGAGAAAATACACGGGACATTATATTCCGTCCGCGCCGCTTCAAGCGACTGACGCACGGCCTTATTCAGCGGTACGCCATGTTCCCGGCGTTCAATCCAGGCGAGATATTCCTTTTCCCCCGCAGTATAGATACGATCCTGCCCCGGCGCTTTACGGGAAGCGCGGAGTTCACGCAGGATGCCGCCCGCGGACTGACGAAAAACATCCGGCTCGGTAAACGCCGCGATATCA
>JAISZF010000228.1 GCA_031269415.1 Clostridiales bacterium | reverse complement strand
TGTGTAAACAACGGATGCAAATGGCACAGTCGAATTGTCGGCAAAATAAGTATTCAACGTACCAAAGAATAACGTCGCGGCGTCGTCAAGCTCAATGAAGCTGTGGCTTCTGTTGTTACCGATTATATCCTGTTTGGCCTGTACAAAAGCAAAGGCTTTATATGCATTGTTTGTATCATCGCCAACAGTAGCAGCAGCTGGCAATGTACTCTGCAAAGCTTCTGAATAGACACTGATCTGCTTGAAATTATAGCCCTCATAATCGTGAGGATCTGTAAGCGCTGGGTTCACTTGAACACGATTAAATATAGGCGAAGTCTCTTCGTCAGGATCTTTAGCCTCCAAAACCTTATTGTAATAAAAATCAAATACATAGTAATACTTACCGTCACCGGCGGCATCTTGCCATAACGGAGCTGTAAATTCTTGTGTAAAAAACTCCTCAAAATTATTTACCGCAGTACTCCCCCAGTAAGCAGACCAATCGCCGTCATTGTAAGCAGCCGCGAAATCAGCGTCTTCATCTTCAGAGAAGCCAGGTATAAATAAAGGCACATAATTGCCATTATCTATCCTAACCGCGGGTATTCTTATTTGGGTTCTTATGTACGCGTCGACTTTTCCTGTATTTACCACTGATGGATCTTTAGGTATTATGGATGATGGTATCACAACAGGAATTTTTTCTTCGCCTATTAGGGTTACATCCACATCAGATCTGTTGATATATTTATCCCATTCCTTCTCGACATTATCAATATCCACATCCCCAATAGCAAACGTATTAGCGGTAACCGCAGTATCCGTCAAATACGCCAGCGTCCCTCCGACGACCAGAATCCCCACGGATAATATTCCGACCACAGCGAGTACAGTCTTTTTCATGCTTCTCTTACTCTTTTTGCTTAACTTCTTCTTTTCCATATCCATTTCCTTTCTTTATGATTTAATCTAACCGTTCTCCGCCTGCCCCGATCCCTGATCCGCGGGCGCAATATCCACTTCTTCTTCCTCGTCCTCATCATCGTCTTTCCGCAGCAGCATAGGCACAATAAAAAGCATAATCATAACCGCCGCGATAATGCATATCGCCGCGAACCCCTTCTTAGTGTTCAGATTCGCCACAACAAACCCGACGTTCGGAACGGTATAAACAGGAGCGCCGATGAATTTCTCAAACAGCACCGGCGCGTTGTCCGGCGCGTTATTATTATCGCCTTGCGTTTGAAAAGCCCTCGCCACCGTGTCAACCCCAACAACACGATGCGTTACAACAATGTCCTCACCATTTTGATCCGTGACGCGAAATGTGATTACCTCGCCAACCTTTACGTCCTCTACACGGGATTTAGTATTAACATAGACCAGGCTTCCTGTGTGATACGCGGGTTCCATAGAGCCGGACATAACAGCCATAGGCTCAATCCCAAACAGCTTAGGCCCCATCACACCCCCAGCGAAGAGAATAACCGCGATTAGTATTAAAGTGCTGAGGAAATTACAAATCCTGGTAAGCAGCTTCCCATACCTCCCTTCTGACGCTGTAAAAGCAAAAATCCTTATTGATTCGCGGCGGTCGCCATAGCTGTCGAAGGACTGTCCTTGCTTTTACAAGAACTTAAGCCGAGCGTTTTTTGTCTATATAAACCCCTTGACGCGATAAGTATATCCTCCTTCGGAAAAATTTTATATTGGCGATTTTCAATGTGCATTACGCATTTTGTGAGTTACAAAAACAGTAATGCGTACTAAATATTACGCAACATTCGTTGCCAAACACAGCGCTTGACATATTATCGCGAGAGATGTAATATACTATAGGACAAATCACCAAGCGATGGCTGGTGTCCAAAAATGCTTTTGCGCAGTTGGATAAGTTTGATAAACTCTACCGCCCAACTGTTAACGGTTACCCCTTGTCACCAACAACATCCAGCATTTTGAACGGATTAACGAGTTGAAATGCGTCAACTGGGGCGAGCAAGCGGCGCGAACCGAATTTACAAAATAATATGACTGCCGTCCGAAATGGCGGCTTTTTGTATTGAACGGTCCAGTATAATGAGCAAAATACATTACTCGATACCGAGGAGCGGCGATGATAAATGAGCGCGTACACATTAAGCGACATTGAGGATCAATTGCGGACGGGCGACGCTGTCTTTCAATTTGTGAAACGAAAGCTTAAAAGGAACAGAATGACGCAGCAGGATCTGGCCGGTATGCTTTTTACCGATCGTGTTACTGTCTACAGGCGCCTTAAGAATCAACTGCCGGCGACTAAGGAATTCGAGGATTCCCTGTATCAGGCGCTGAATCTCACACCAGACGAGAAAGATGAATTGAAAATGCTGTTTGATATTACAAAAGCCGGTAAAGAAAATCTGTCCCTATGGATGTCCATGGATAGAGTGCTTTTCGGTCTGCGGATTCCCTCCGCCCAGTCGTTTAATATCCGATGGAACATATGTTCTGGGGGGGGGGCGTGCTGAAACGCTGTATAAACACGTGTTCATAAATTCCGACGAACCAAATTTCTCATTTGAGGCTACTATCATAAACTGTGTGGATCACCGGCTATTGCCAAAGCTGCTTATCTTATTGAATAAAATAAAGAACACCGCGCATGGCGCCAGTTCGATACGCCACCTCGTAAATCTGTATTATAAAGAACCGGAAAAGATTTTTTCCGTGTTTTCCTCATTGGCCCTGCAATTACCCCTGGTTCAGATGGACAACTACTCCGTCTATTACAAATACGACACGGATACCGCGCATAAAATGTTATTTGATAATTCGATATTGCTTACCACTTCTTATGGAAAAAATGAAATCATTGAGAGGCATTGGTGGATAGTGCTTTCGGAGGAGGGGGATTCGAGTTGCGTTGAGTTTTCCGACGAAGGGTTGTTTTCATTTGTAAAGAATAACTTTACGGAATACGAGAAACTGTTCGGCACGCTCTTCCTCAAGACAAACACCGACGCTGAATTTATGAGGAGACTCACGGAATGGAAGGTGTCCGGCGCGGACACCGAATTAATGATCAAATCCGACCCGTGCCGCGACGTCATACCCGCGAAGGTATATCAGTCGATGAAAGAACGCTGTTTGCGGTCGGCGCCGCCCCATACCATACTGTTCTTCGCGAACACAATCCCCACATTGGATTTTGAAAGCGCTGTGGATTATTATATCGAATACGAAATAAAGCGGTATGAATTAACCCGATCGATAAGGCGTCTCAATATCTTCAGCGCGAAAGGCCTGCGCGATTTCACGCTCACCGGCAGACTTTCCGATCATATCAGTGACCTTCCGCTGTTCTCCAAGGAGGAAGTTCTGTGGATTCTGCGGGACATTTACAATCGCAATCTGGACCCAAACGACGGGTACAGATTTTACATAAGCCGCGCCGAGATATTCAATGATTGGTACGCGCTGGAAGCCACAAGCGCCGGCAGGATCAACGTCGAGGCGCTGTACTCAAAATTCGGCCTTAATCCGGGCTATGTTTCACTGGAGTATAAACCGTTAACCGAGCTTTTGTTCAAGTACGTTGAAAATTGGCTTATTCCTTACTATACGATGTCTGAACCAGAAATGATGAATTATATGACCAAGCTGATGGAAGAGGTTGAGAATCAAGCGCCGTCCGGTGACGCTGCCTTTGCGGGACAGCCTCCGGAGACAGCCGCGGCGCGGTGAGCAAGCACCGCGCCGCGCGCTGTCATCTGGGATCACGCCCGGATGTGGATTGAAACCATATAACAGTCGGGTCAATATGTTTAATATCCGCCGAACACGTCACTGCCATAGCCCAATTCAACTCGTTCGTGATTTCCATGAACAACCTGCCGACCCCGTCCGCGCCGCTGCTTTTCAGCGGCCCGATGGCGGCGCGCCCCACGCAAGCGGCGTCCGCCCCCAGCGCCAGCGCTTTGAACACATCCATGCCGCTTGAAATGCCGCAGTCCACAAAAATGGGCATTTTACCGTTTATGGCGCTAACGATCCGGCGCAGAATCATTAATGGCGGCGCCGCGTAGTCCAGCAATCCGTGGTGATGCGACACTACCACGCCGCCGGCGCCGGCTTCCACGCACTTTCGCGCGTCCCGCTCGCTCAGCACGCCCTTCACTATAAACGGCAGATTGGTCGAGTTTACAAACAGCTTAATATCCTCCAGCGTCTTCTGCGTCATCGGAAGATTCAGTACCTGGCCGCGCGCGTTTTTGCTCCCGAACGCGTGGTCCACGTCCATGCCCACAGCCAGCGCCCCGACGCTCTCCGCGTGTTTTATCCTGCGGATTACCTCTTTGTTATCGGCGTGAGGTTTTATTATCTTAATAACCTTGACGCCGGTCGCCGCGATCTCCTCCAATTCCGTGTCCTCGCCCATGCCGTAAAACATGAGCGCGTTCACGGCTTTCAAGCCTTTAGCCATTTCCACCAGTCCGTTAGGCCGTACGTTGTCCAAATGCGACAGCGCGGCCAGCGTCGCTGGCGTTGAAAAGGTTTCGCCGTACACCGAAAACTCGGTCGACGGTTCCACAGCGTCAATATGGCGCATTTCAACCAGCAGCGAATCGAAATATTCGCGTGTTATACGATCAGAATCCCCGTTCAAAATTTGCCTCCTCAAAATATTCATATGTGATTACGGTTTATCGGCATAGATGCCGAACTGCCTTTCCAGCCATTCGGCGCACAGGCTAAGCCAGGTCGAGCAATGCGGGTCGTTCCGCCCGGCCTCGCCGTTTGCCAGCGAGATACCGTGTTCCCCCTTGTCGTACAGGTGGCACTCAAACGGAACCCCATGTTTTCTGAGCGCCGCTATAAACAGCAGCGCGTTCTCCACAGGAACGGAGGCGTCGTCCACCGTATGCCACAGGAATACCGGAGGCGTGTGACGGCCCGCGTGATTCTCAAGTGAAAAGAAGGAGCGATCCCCCTCTACACCGGCCAATACATCAATGGAGCCGCGATGTGAGAATTTCCCCGCGGTGATCACCGGATAGCAGAGAATTAACGCGTCCGGCCTGTTCCGGCCGTTTTCCGTATCCCAGATACGGTTCAGATCCGGGCTGTCCCAAAAGACGCCCAAGCTGGCCGCCAAATGCCCTCCGGCTGAAAAACCCAGCACGGCGATCTTGCCCGCGTCCGTCAGCCACTCCGCGCTGTTTTTCCGTATCAATTGCACAGCCGCCGACGCGTCGCAGAGGGGCGTCAGGCCCAACGGAGGCTGATCCTGCGTGTTCAGGTCGGAAACGGAATAATACAGTATAAACGTCTGATATCCCTTTACATAAAATTGCATCGCAACCGGTTCCGCCTCGTGCGGCGCGAGAAACTGATACCCCCCGCCGGGCAGCACCAGCACGCACGGCCTGGAATTATTCCATCGGCCCTGCTCCGCGTCCTCGTGCAGATAACCGGTTAAGCGGACGTTTCTTCCCGGTAACGGGTTGATGTCTAAATATTTCACAAAACCTCTCCTTTCAGTGACGGCTTGTAATTAGGATCTATTATACGTTTACTTATGAGAGTTTTCAATTGCGGATTATAAGGTCTGTAACTGAATTTCTTGAAGAACCCTTATATTCGTGGTATGATTATAACGATGAGGACATATTCAAGATATTTAATAAGGGTGTAAAACGCAGCACGTTTGTATATGCGCGTGTGTCTACAGCGAAGCAAAAGCCCGATCTGGAGAATGAGATTGAAATGCTAAAACAGTATTGTTTCTAAGGAACAGATAGAGACTATTATAATCTCATATTAATTGTTATCAGCCGCCCGTCGTGATATATTGAATACGAAATTATTCGGTCGCGGCGTTTTGCCGTTGACCGCGAATAGGATGGGAGCAGAGATTATGGGGATTTTTAAGCCGTTAGGCGAAATGGTGTTCGGGGTAGCCGGCATAGCGGTCGGCGGGGCGGTCAGCGTAATCGGTAAGGTTACGAATATCGGTATTGTGAAAGAGATAGGCGACGGCATCGAGGCCGGTGGCGTGAAGAGCGGCGCGATTCTCGGCCAGGCGGTGGACGGCGTGTTCGGCGTGGCCGAGGGCGTGCTGACAGTCGATTTACAGACGGCGGAGCGCGGTTTCCATGAGATAACCGATACCGCGAAGACTGTCGTGGTGGGGGCGGCCAATAATTTCGCGTCGGTCGCGTCGGGAGTGGCCGGGGCGGTGAGCGGCCTGGCCGAGGGCGATGTGCCGAAGGCTAAAGAGGCCCTTCAAAAGGCCGTTAGGACGTCCGTCTTGACGATGTTTACGGTTGGGACCGTACAGCAGAAATGAAGCCGGATGTCTTTTTGAGGCATTTGGACGAGAATCCGGTTATTGCCGCGGTTAAAGACATGGACGGACTTGAAAAGGCGATTGCCAGTAATTGTGAGATTATTTTTGTATTATTCGGAGATATTCTCAATATCCCTGAAATCACAGCGCGAATCAAAACCGCGGATAAAGTGGCCATGCTTCATGTTGACCTTATTGAAGGGCTGGCTTACCGTGATGTCAGCATTGATTACATCGCGAAATATACATCCGCGGACGGCATATTATCCACCAAGCTCAATCTGGCGCGCCGCGCCGGCGTTTGCGGATTACTGGCGGTTCAGCGGTTCTTTCTTCTGGATTCCATGGCGCTCGCCAACATTCACAAACAATATTCGGAGGATGCGGCGTGTGCCATCGAGATCCTGCCAGGAATCATCCCAAAGGCAATTTCCAGACTGACAAAGGATATTTCCGCGCCGGTTATTGCCGGCGGTCTCGTTAATGATAAGGAAGATGTGATAAACGCGTTAAACGCGGGGGCACGAGCTGTCTCTTCCAGCAATCAGGAAGTTTGGTTTTTATAAAAAACCACAAAATTATTTGTGTGACTTGAATTGTTATAAAACAAGTGCTAGAATCTATATGTAGAATAGCTGCGGAGATTTGGAGCAGGGCTGTTCAAAACCTTTTTGGTTTTGTGTGGTCCCGCTTTTTTATTTTCGCCGGGGAGGATTTAATTTGTACGACGTAGTGATTATCGGCTGTGGTATCGTGGGAGCGTCGGCGGCTTTTGAACTGTCAAAATACCGTATCTCCGTGGCGGTGATCGAGAGGGGAAACGACGTCGCCTCCGGAGCGACGAAAGCAAACAGCGCCATTATTCACGCCGGATACGACCCGGAACCCGAAACCCTGATGGCCAGGCTCAATACAAAAGGCAACGCTATGGTCGGGGAATTATGCCGCTTATTGGACGTGCCTTACCGGCGATGCGGCTCGCTTGTTTTGGCTTTTTCCCGCGAGGAGCGGGATATTCTCGAAGCGCTGCTTGCCCGGGGGGAAAAGAACGGGGTACCGGACTTGGAACTGCTGGATAAGAACCGTCTGCGTGAGATGGAACCCCATGCAAGCGATAAAGCCGTCGCGGCGCTTTACGCGCCCTCGGCGGGAATCGTAAGCCCATGGGAGCTCACGCTCGCGCTGATGGAAACCGCCGTAAAAAACGGCGCCGAGCTTTTTTTGGAAAACGAGGTAACCGGCATCCATGCCGTAGAAGGAGGATACCGCGTCGAGACGAACGCGGGGACGCTTCAGGCCCGCTGTATTCTAAACGCGGCCGGCGGTCATGCCGATACCGTCCACAATATGGTTTCAAAGCCCGCGTTCCGCGTCATACCTGACCGCGGGGAATATTATCTGCTGGACAAAAACGAAGGGAACAGGGTAAGCCATGTGGTGTTCCAATGCCCAACCAAAATCGGGAAGGGCACGCTTGTGGCCCCGACTGTACATGGCAACCTTATCGTAGGGCCTAACAACGAAGCTCCCGATTGCCCCGACGACGTCGCCACCACGGTTTCAGGGCTGAGCCAAGTGGCGCGGATGGCGCGGAAATCCATTCCTTCGATCGATCTGAGGGCGTCGATACGCAACTTCGCCGGCGTGCGGGCGGCCGCGGACACGGACGATTTTATAATTGCCGAGGCGGAGGACGCTCCGGGGTTCATAGATATCGCGGGTATTAAATCCCCGGGGCTTACGTCGGCTCCGGCCATCGCCGAAATGGCTGCGGAGCTGCTGCGGGAAAGCGGGCTTACGCTGGAAAAAAAGGAACGCTTCTTCATTGAGAGAAAGCGTATCCGCTTCGCGGAGCTCACGCCGGAGGAAAAGGCGGATCTAGTGAAGCGTAACCCCGCGTACGGGCAGGTCGTCTGCCGCTGCGAGACCGTCACCGAGGGCGAGATTCTCGACGCGCGTCGCTC
>JAISZF010000179.1 GCA_031269415.1 Clostridiales bacterium | reverse complement strand
GAAACTTGCGTATACAACCTCTGATTCCATATAATAACCTCACCTCGATAGTATGCTTTGTCAAAAAGCGCCCATTAGGCGCTATTCCAATTCTTCAAATATCTCTTCCAGTTTTACCGCTAAATCATCAAAAAAACTTACGTTGAATTCAGGCGCCAACGATTTCAAATCGTCATCCGGCAAGCTCTCTTTTTCTTCCTCTGTTTTATGAAAATACACATTGTTTAAATTAAGGAGGCCGGCTTCTAAATGATATACTGAAATCGCTTTAGATACAGGATCAATGATCCAATACTCTTTCACGCCATGCTTTTCGTACGCCGCCTTTTTATCAGCTAAATCTATTTTCGCGGTACTTGGGGACAGAACCTCAGCAACTAAATCAGGCGCGCCATAGATTCCTTTTCCCTTTCTCTTGCTTTTATCACAGACAATTATAACATCCGGCACAAAATTGTTATCATCATCTAGAAAAACATCCGGCTCAATATAGGCTTTACATACTTTACCCGCAAGAAATCTTGAAAAGATCTTCCAAATATTAGCGGATATGGTCACATGATTTAAGCTTGGCCTCGCCATCAAATAAATCTTGCCGTCAATTTTTTCGTATGTCCTGTTCTCAACATATTTTATTTCGCTCATGCTATGCCCCCTTTAAACAGAAGTATAGCATAGTGAATTTACGCGTGTCAATTTTTGTACGCCTCGCCATATTGATAAACGCGGCTTAATCATTGTATAATGAGCTATCTCTGGAATGGGGTGATGTTATGACGGCAGTAATCGCCGGCGGAGGCTGGGCGGGCTGCGCCGCCGCGACAAGCGCGCGTAGGGCGGGCATTAACGCAGTTTTGCTGGAACGGACGGATATGCTGCTGGGAACAGGGCTGGTGGGCGGTATAATGCGTAATAACGGTCGTTACACAGCGACGGAAGAAATGATCGCCATGGGCGGCGGCGATTTGTTCACGATATGCGACGAATACGCCAGGCATCGAGATATAGAGTTTCCAGGGCACAAACACGCCAGCCTGTACGATATAGCGGCGATACACAACGCGGTAATGTTACATTTAAAGAGGCTTGGCGTTGATATTGTGTTCAACGCGCGCGTTAACAAAGTTTATATGAAAGGCGGACGCATAGAAGCCGTTTCGGACGGCGCTGAAAGGAAGTACGGGGCGGACGTGTTCATCGACGCCACGGGAACAGCGGGTCCGATGATCAACTGCGCGAAGTATGGGAACGGCTGCGCTATGTGTATTCTGCGCTGCCCAAGTTTCGGCGGGCGCGTAAGCCTTACGGGTCTTGCGGGCGTTTCCGAGATGACCGGAAAGAAGCCGACCGGAGAGACAGGCGCTATGAGCGGTTCCTGCAAACTCTTTAAAGAGTCGCTGTCCGAGGATATTCAGAAGCGGCTGAATGAAACCGGCGTGGCGCTAGTACCGGTTCCGCCGGAACTGAAATCGGACAAGCTGGTTATAAAAGCCTGTCAGCAATATACGATGCCGGAATTCGTGGATAATCTTGTGCTGCTGGATACGGGGCACGCCAAATTGATGAGTCCATATTACAGCTTGGATCTGCTGCGACAAATCCCCGGAATGGAGAACGCGCGCTATGAAGACCCGTATGCCGGCGGGCGCGGCAATTCCATGCGCTATTTTGAAATGGCCCCGCGGGACGACAGCCTGAAGGTTAACGGTGTAGACAACCTCTTCTGCTGCGGCGAGAAAGCGGGGCTGCTGGTTGGCCATACGGAGGCGATAGTGACAGGGACGCTGGCGGGGCATAACGCGGCTATGTACGCTCAAGGCGGCGAAGCACTGACTCTGCCTGAAACGCTTGCGACGGGTTACGCCGTAAAACGAGTTCGCGAGGCTATGGGGACGGATGTGGGAATGGGACAGAAGTTCACATTTTCGGGATCAGTATTATACACCGAAATAATAGCGAATGGGCTGTATACGACGGATATCGCCGACATAGAACGCCGCGTGACAGAGGCGGGGCTGAAAGGCGTATTTAATCGCGCGGTTTCTAACACCAAAGAATCGTATAATTGATGGGGGATTGCTATGACTGTAACACTGGGGGTTTTGCACTACATATATATATTGATGGTGCTTGTCATTTTAGTAACGATGGCGCTGAAGAAAGACATTATCATTCCGTGCGTAGTGGGCTTGCTGTTGATCGGACTGGTTTCCGCCAATGGAAATGTAATAAGCGCGATGCAGGTGATCTTCAACGCGCTTGTGGTCTCCGGAGGTGAACTTTGGAGTACAATTGTTGTTATCTCGCTTATTATCGCCATGTCCCATTCACTGCGCGTGCTCGGCGCGGATGAGATTATGCTGACCCCTATTAAGAAACTCATGGTTAACCGCAATGTATCGTTCTTTGTTTTAGGCGCGGTTATGCTGATCGTTTCTTTCGCTATATGGCCTTCCCCGGCGGTGGCTTTGATTGGCGCTATCCTGCTCCCGGCCGCCTTGCGCGCCAAACTGCCCGCGATATGGGCGGCGGTGGCTATGAATATCTTCGGGCACGGCGTCGCGCTGTCCGGAGACTATTTTATAAACGGCGCGCCGACTATTACGGCTAACGGCGCGGGTTTAGAGGCAAACGATATTATCCTCGCGAGTATCCCGCTGTGGCTGATTGCTTCGGTCGTCGCCGTGGCTGTCGCGTTTTTCATGATGAGGCGGGAAATGAAAAGCGGCGCGGAGGAAACCGGTGCGGCGGAGGACGCGGTTCCGGAGATTAGACCCGGCGCCAAGGCTGTGGCTATTCTGACCGTGGCTGTGTTCGTGTTGGACCTGATCGCCGCGCAGGTGTTTAAGATACGCGGCGGAGACGCCTCCGCGCTTGTCGGCGGTTCGGTGCTGCTGATTATGTGCGCGGCCTCAATTGTACGATATGGTCTCATGGAAGCCCTCGAAAAATCCACGGATTTCCTGCGCGAGGGGTTTATGTTCGGCTTGAAGATATTCGCGCCGGTGATCGTGATCGGCGGGCTATTCTTCCTAGGCGGGCAGGATACCGCGAAGAAGATTCTGGGTGAAAACGCCACGGGGATTCTGAACGATATCGGCATTGTATTGTCAAACAGCGTACCGCTGACTAAAATTCCCGTCGTCATTGTACAGTCGCTGATTGGTTTCGTCACCGGGTTGGACGGTTCGGGGTTCTCGGGCCTGCCGCTGGTCGGTTCTGTCGCTCATACCTTTTCGAACGCGATTACAATAGATAGGGCTGGCCTCGCGGCTTTAGGCCAGATTATCACTGTATGGGTCGGCGGCGGGACTATAATTCCGTGGGCGGTTATTCCGGTGGCCGCGATTTGCAGCGTAAACGCCGTTGACTTGGCCAGAAAGAATTTTATTCCTGTAATTTCCGGATTATGCGCCGCGGTTATCGCCGCGATGTTTATCTTGTAATTTTTGAAAAGCTGAGGCGCGTAACACGCCTCAGTTTTATGGTTTTTTGATAAACTCCTGAGCCCATATCGTCCCAAAAGCTTTATCTTCCAAATATCCCACGCCGATATACTCATATTCCGGTTTTAAAATATTCTTTTTATGCCCTGGACTGTTCATCCAGGCGCTCACCACATCCCGAGGCGTAAGCTGACCCGCCGCGATGTTCTCACCCCACGCGGCGTAGTCAATGTTGAACAGATCCATCAAAACATACGCTTCTCCATAGGTGGAGGATTTATGTGAGAAAATTCCCGTATTACTTATATCCTGGCATTTATAAATTGCCGCTTCCATTAACTTTGGATCCGGCGCAAGCGGCGAAAGCTTCTCTTTTGAGCGTTCAGCGTTTATCAAATTAATAACATCGTTTATGTACTGGCTGGCGGTGGATGTTAAAGATCTGCTGAGTACCGGTTTGTTTGTCGCTGTTGGCTTTGGCGTCGCTGTTGGCCGCGGAGAAGGCGTATGTGCGGATATGGGCGTCGGTTTAGGAGTGTATGCGGCCGTCGGTTTAGGGCTGAGCGCAGCGGTTGGTTTAGGAGTAATTACGGCGGATGGCGTCGGCGAGAAAGTCGCGGTTGGAACCGAGGTCGGCGTAAAACTTGGCGTAGCGGTATTTGTGGGGGTGGGCAAAGGCGTTTTCGTCGCCGTCGGCGTATATGACGGGCTTGGCGTACGCGTTACCGTCGGCGTAAAAGTCGGCTCAGGCTTGTCTGATGGCGTCGGACTTTCATCGGAGAGATACCAGAAAAATTCATCTATGACGGACGGCGTCACGACACTGTCGAATATCTCCACCTCTGAATCATTTACGACGTAAATTGTCGGAAGCGCTTCTTCACTGCCGGATGAGAAACGATTTCCCAAAAAACCATCTGAATCCAACGAATTCTCAGGTGAACTTTTATCCATCGCGTATACCTTCACGTTCGCCTCTTCAGCCGATTCACGGTATAATTCAATCAATTCCCGAGAATCAGGTTCGTCGTGACTGTAATACACAAACACCATATTGGAATTTCCGCTGTAAAATAGGCTCTCAGCTTGTGTAAACGTGACCTCGTTCCATAGCTCCGCGCTGTTAAGCAATTGGTTCATTCGGTCTCTGGGGCTATTACTGGGCGCCGCGCTGGTTCCGAGGTATATCGTTTTCGCGGTTTCATCATACTGTACGGAGATGTTGGTATTCTCCGCGAAGTCACGCAATTTAAAGTAATTATAGTTGTCAATCAGGTATGACTCTATGCGAGCGGGCGAGCCGTCAATTACTATGCGTGATTTCGTGGGCAGCGCGACCCGCGGATCGTTTTTGTTGGAAGCGGGTGAGGCGTCCGCCGCGTAATTCTGATCGTAAGGTTCAGACGTATTTATGTATACGGTGTCCGTCGCGATGTCATGCCACACGCGCACATCCGTGGAATGGGCAAGGGCGCGGAGCTTATAGTATGTATAGCCGTTTATGTTATACGCGTCCATTATATATACGTGCGAATCGACATAAATGTCGTTGAAAGCGGGTATGGCCGCAATATTTCCGGACGCGGAAAACGCGGCTGAGGCCGGCCCGCCAATAACTAACAGCACAATAAAAATCATTAACAGACGCGAACGCCGCAAGATAAACGCCTCCCACAGATTACGAAAATTAACAGTCAGTTTACATTCTGTTCATAATAAATATAAGTCTTTTCGAATATTTTGTCAAGATATACGAATATTTGAAAATAAACAGAAATGTAAGGAAGAAATGATAATAGGCTCGGCGGTTGAACAGGAAAACCACCCCTGCCCACGGATAAATCCGGGGGCAGGGCTGGTTCCTATCTCTGCTTCGCGCGCTCTATATTAATCTTCTTGCCCTTTATCTTCTTGTTTTTCATGCCGATAATAATATCCTTGGCGTATTCTCTGGGCACATCCACAAAGGTAAACTCCTCGAATATATCAATATGGCCGATGGATCTTCCAGGAATGCCGGTTTCTCCCGCTACCGCGCCGACTATATCGTTCGGCTTAACCTTTTCTTTCTTGCCCACATTGATGAACAGCCGGGTCATTCCCTGCTCGTCCTCATCCCTGTACTTGCGGGCCGGCTTTCCGTATCTGTTATCATATACGGGAACAGGCGCCGTCTCGAAGTCAATTTCCTCAGCGTCGGCGTCATATAAATTATGTTTCATCAGCGCCGCCGCGATGTCCAGCGCGGAATAATCCTCGGTAATCATGCTTTCCACGATGTTTACATATTTAGTCATATGGCCTTCGTCTATAATCTCTTTGATCTTATCGACAAAAACCCGTGTCTTTACCTCTTCAATGTCGCCCAGCGAAGGCAGTTTCCTGCGGAATATCTTTGCTTTGGTCAGCTTCATGATTTCGCGCAGCTTATAGATCTCTTTGCCCACCACGAACGTGAACGCCCTGCCCGACTTGCCCGCGCGGCCTGTGCGCCCGACGCGATGGATATAGTATTCCTCATCCTGCGGCAGGTCGTAATTGAACACGATGTCTATATCGTCCACGTCTATGCCGCGCGCGGCCACGTCCGTCGCCACCAGGATCTCCAGGGTGCGGTTGCGGAATTTTTTCATCACGAGGTCGCGCTGACTCTGCTTTAAGTCGCCGTGCAGACCCTCGGCGAAATATCCGCGCCCCTGCAACTGCTCCACCAGTTCGTCCACCAGTTTCTTGGTATTGCAGAATACTAAAGACAGGCCGGGATTCTCCAGATCAATGAGCCGGCAGAGCGCGTCCAGCTTAACCTTCTCCTTGACTTCAAAATAGACCTGATCAATGGAAGGCACGGTCAGTTCCTTATGAATGACCATCACATGGACGGGATCCCTTTGGTAGCGCTCGGTCAAATCCAGTATTTCCTTGGGCATGGTGGCGGAAAACAGCATGGTTTGCCGCTCGCTGGGGATCTTGTCCAGTATGGTTTCGATATCATCGCGGAAACCCATGTCCAACATTTCGTCGGCTTCGTCCAGAACCACAAATTTTACGTGCTCCATTTTCAAGGTGCGTCTGCTCATATGATCCATTACGCGCCCGGGTGTGCCGATAATGACCTGCGCGCCTTTTTTCAGAGCGAATATCTGGCGGTCTATGGGTTGGCCGCCGTAGATGGGTATAACCTTGATGTTTTCGCGGTATTTCAATAGTTTTCGAAATTCCTCGCTTATCTGTATGGCTAATTCGCGTGTGGGGCATAAAATAACCGCCTGCAGTCGTTTGTCATATTGATCTATCTTCTCCAGCAGTGAAATGCCGAATGCCGCCGTTTTGCCGGTGCCTGTCTGTGACTGGCCTATTACGTCGCGGCCGGACATAATAATGGATATGGATTGCGACTGAATAGGCGTAGCTTCCTCGAAACCCATATCCGAAATAGCGTTCAGCGTTTCCCGCGAGAGGTTCATATCCTCAAATCTTAGATAATCCATAAAACTTCCTTTCTTAATCTGTCAAGTATATTGCGCGTACTATTTCTATTTTCCCAAATTAGGGAATAAATTGCAATATGTATTTCATTACAGTATAATCAGTTGAGTAAAGGGGGAAAACAATGAATATTTTAACAGCCGTGATCCTGGGCATTGTACAAGGATTTGCCGAATTCCTGCCCATCAGCAGTTCAGGGCATCTGGTGGTGGCGCAGCGTTTGTTCGGCTTCGAGGAACAGATGCTGAGTTTTGACATCATCCTTCACCTGGGTTCGCTGGTAGCCGTTTTTGCCGTGTTTTGGAAGGATATTTGGGAGCTTATCAAGAAACCCTTCCAGAACCTGACGTACATGCTGATAGCCGCGACCATACCCGCGGTACTCGCGGGCGTGCTGTTCAAGGATCAAATCGAGGCATTATTTGAAGGCGGAATATTTTTAGCACTCGGTTTTATTATAACTGGTTTGCTGCTGCTTTATTCAGACAGCGTACAAAATATTAAAAAACAGTCTAAGGACATAAGCCTTCCGGACGCCGTTGTTATCGGATGCGTACAGGCGTTCGCGATTGCGCCCGGTATTTCGAGATCCGGCAGTACTATAACCGCGGGTCTACGTCAAGGGCTTACACGTGAAACCGCGGCTCGGTTTTCGTTCCTTTTATCCATCCCGGCGATCCTGGGCGCCTCTGTTATGACTGTCAAAGACGTGCTGGAAAGCCCGGAGGGCGCGGCGGGGATGCTGGCCGGCGGAGCGGTTCCCCTGATTTTTGGTTTCCTGGCGGCTATGCTGTCCGGATATTTATCAATACGTTTTATGCTGAACTTGATTAATAAATGCAAGCTGCGCTATTTCAGTTATTATGTATTCGCCTTGGCCGCGTTTATTCTGGCGGATATATTTATAACGCACAGGTTTTTTTAATTCACGGTACGCCCTGAACCCGCATATAATATACGGAGAAAGCCATAAGGGGGTGTCTTATGCTGTTCAAGAAAAGGGTAGTGGGGCTTGTTTCGTTTTCTATGGGCTTAGGCATGCTGCTGGCTATTATCGTTCCGTCTTGGACAGGTGTCGTCGCTATAGTCCTGCTGGGCGCCGGGGCATGGAACCTTTTTTTAAGCTGACTTTCTGAAATAATTACGCGCGATTAAGCTACGAATGGGGGAGCGGCAGTGAAGATACTCGTAATAAAAATGCCTGGGTTTATCGGCAGCTTATTTAAAAAAATATTTAAAATTGATTAACGCAAAAAGCCGGAAGGGAAACCCTTTCCGGCTTTTAAATGGCGCGGGTTACTTTATTGGAGCGCAGGCAGCGTGTACAGATATGAATAGTCTTCACTGTTCCGTTCTCTATGATTTGCAATTTTTTTATATTGGGCTTCCAAATGCGCTTCGCGCGTCTGGATACCTGGCTGCGTGTTATGCTGATACGACGCCCCGTGCTTACTGATTTAGCGCAAATATCACATGTGGCCATATTTTTCCCCTCCTTTTTCCACATACTATTCAACAGTATACCATGCCGAGACAATGGTTTCAAGAGTCAATCAAACGCCAATCCCCAGTACACGGGGCGGGGGAGGACGCGGGACGCCATTGCGAACGGCTCGTTCGCGCCAGGCAGCCTCGCGGTTACCATTCCTTTATTGAAAAAATCCGCCGCGATCTCCAAAAATTTCCTAGTTGAGTTTCGGCATAACAGTTCTTTAAGGACTGCGCGGTTTGTGTCTAATTCCACAGCCGCCAGCGCCGTTTGACCGGCTGAATGATCCTTTATCTCGAAAAGGCCGCCGCCTTGGCCGCAAATCGTCGTAAAATATTCGGCCCAGCGCGGGGCGTAACGCAAGTGCGGCCGCCCCGCCAGTAAATCTTCCCGCTTGGCGGAATATTCATCCGGGCATACGGGCAGAACTGAATACCCGTCAGTTTTACCGGGTAAAGAGGCGTTGATTGTTTCGATATAAGACGCGGCTTCAAAGCCCGCCTTTTTTTCATAGAACTCAAACAACCCCGGACTCGCGGGGACAGTTACGCAAATATCGAAGCCCATAGCGCGGGAATGCCCGGCGGCGAAGCGTGATATGGCCGCTCCGTAACCCTGCCCGCGATATTCGGGTAAAACCCCCACAGCATAGAGATACGCGCAGGTTAATTCCGGTTTCTCCGGCGGCGATCCTGTATCATTGCTCAAGCCGGAAATCGATGAGCCGG
>JAISZF010000162.1 GCA_031269415.1 Clostridiales bacterium | reverse complement strand
GTCGTGTCGTATCCGAAATACAATATTCAGCCCTCACCGACGCCGACAATCGCCGCGACGCCGATGCCGACAGACGCTCCCCCCACGCCTGTGCCGACCGATAAGCCCATACCCACACGGGTTCCAAGGCCGATGCCCACTACAAGGCCCGCCGGCCCGCCAGCGGTGTTTATTCCCGCAGAGTCTGCCGACCCCGCCGTAACGCCGGCAGCGGTTCCGCTGATTACGGAGCCGATTCAGCCGCCGATATATAACGTGGGGCAGCCGACATATACGCCCGCGCCTGTTATAACTGACATACCGGATGTTGTCATCGAACCCACGCCGCCGCCTTTTGGAGCGCCAGACCTGCCTCAGACAGGCCTCAACCGCTTACCTGTCATCATTATGTCTGTCTTGGGGTTCGCGTTGATTTTGCTCGGACTTATGGACTCATTTGGAAAGAGGGGTTTGAAGAGATGAAAAAACGCGCCGCGTTTCTGATCGGGATAGGCTGCGCGCTGCTCGCCGCTTCGGCGTCTCTGGCTGTTAACAATCAGTTCGAGAGCGTAAAAGCCGCAAAGTCGGCGGAGGTATTAGCCGAGGCTTTTGTTTCGCGGACGACCGCCGTCTTTGAAACATCCGTAACCGATACGGCGGACGAACCGGTTTTGGAAGCAATCGCTGATAATGAGACGCTCGGCGCATCCGAACAAGCGCCCGCGAAAAAGCTCGTGGTTATCGACGGACAGGAGTTCATCGGGCTGCTCTCCATTCCAAGTTTGGGCGTAAGCCTGCCGGTAAACAACGATATCAGCTATCCGCTTCTAAAGACTGCCCCGTGCAGGTACTCCGGCGACGCGGATTCCCTGATTATAGCCGCCCATAACTATAACAGCCATTTCGGAAGGATAGGCGGGCTGAATCCCGGCGACAGGGTCAATTTCACCCGCGCCGATGGTCAGACCGAAGCCTATACTGTCACCGCGGTTCTGACAATGCCCGGCGACGCTGTGGATGAGATGCTTAACCCCGAAGGCTGGGATCTGACACTGTTTACATGTACTTACAGCGGCACGGAACGTATAACCGTAAGATGCGTGAAAGAGGATCGTGTTTAGACGATCCTCTTTTTTTGCGGCCGTTTTATATGTTATAATGGCAGCGTACCACAGAGGAGGTATCTTGATGCGTATCGTCATCGCAAACGATCATACGGGTTTGGATCTGAAGAGGATCCTGAAACCGGAAATCGAGTCCAAAGGCCATACGGTGATTGATCTCGGCACGAATTCCGCGGAGAGCGCCGACTATCCCATATACGGCAAACGCGCCGCGGACGCGGTTATCAGCGGTGAAGCGGATCGCGCGGTGCTGATATGCGGGACGGGTTTCGGCATATCGCTCGCCGCCAATAAGACGCCGGGCATTCGCTGCGTGGTTTGCTCGGAACCGTACACCGCCCTGCTTTCCAGACTGCACAATAATTCAAACGCGCTAGCCCTCGGCGCGCGCGTCGTGGGGGGTGAGCTGGCGAAAATGATTTTGAACGCGTGGCTGGACGCGGAATTTGAGGGCGAACGCCACTCGCGCAGACTGGGAATGATAGAGGAGATCGAAAAAAATATCCTTGAGTATAAAAAATAACGTAAAAAATTGCTTGACATTAGTGTACGATTAGTGGATAATAATGTACCGGATGAGGTGAAAACAGCGGCTGTTCGCTGTAAACGCCGGAAGCCGTAGGGATTGACGGGAATATCTTTTTTCCTGCCTGTTGTGTTGTATCTGTAGCTCAGCAGGATAGAGCAACGGCCTTCTAAGCCGTGGGTCGGGGGTTCGAATCCCTTCAGATACGGGCTCTTTCTAAACGCGGTTGTGTTTGATATCAGATCGCGGAGTGGGGAGCATTATCATCTGGGATCACACCCGGATGTGGATAGACATGGTGGGTGTAGCTCAATTGGCAGAGCGCCAGATTGTGGTTCTGGATGTCGTGGGTTCGAACCCCATCATCCACCCGCGTGAGCCATTAGCTCAGTTGGTAGAGCACTGGACTTTTAATCCAGTTGTCCCGGGTTCGAGCCCCGGATGGCTCATAGATTTATCGTCAAAATTTATAGCCGCGTAAGCAGCTATTTTCATATGGAGGCCGCAATTGGAAAATATTCGTTCGTATATGTCTTCATGATTTATTGCAAACTTCTATATATAAAACGTATAGAAGAGGGAAGCTTATGCGATTATTTCGGATTAACATAAACGCGCCCAACGATTGGCGCGGCGACTTGAGCATATGTATTACGGCCATGAAGCGCGTGGCGGTTTTCTGCGCCGCTGTCGGCTTCATTACTCTGGCTTTTATACCGATCTACCGCCTCGCGGTGGATGACGCTGAACCTTATGACGTATACACGCTTGCGGACTGGGAAGTGGCTGTAAACGATCCGTTTGTGGATACGGTCATCCTGCACGAGGACATCGGCCTTACGGTGCCGGATAGGGAGATTACTGTTATCAGGGACTACTATTACTGAAAATAAAGCGGGCTGAAAGCCCGCTTTATCGCGCCTTATTTAAACGTCAGCGGACGCCCGCGCCACAGTCTGAAGATAGGGCACGTACGGCGTTTCAATATAAATGGTAAATTCATTGTCAGTGCAGGAAACATTGAAGATACAGCCCGGTTCCTCAAAAATACCGCGTGCTTCCGCCAGTCCCAATCCGGTGTGGCCCTCCTTTGTCGTATAGCCGAAGCGACCGATTTTATCTGTATCAACCCGATTGTTGACGGAATTTGTTATAATGATCCGCCTGTTACCTCTCCTCGTTTTCTCGATTAACAGGTTTACGCGCCTTTCTTTGGATTTGGCGGCGGCTTCTATGGCGTTATCGAGCATGCACGCCATCGCCCGGCACAGATTCAGGTTGTCCATAACCACTGTCTCGACGCTGCAGAGTAAACTTACATGCATAAATACATGCGTGTTCCGAGCCTGTTCAAGTTTGTTAATCAACAGTGAGATCATCGTGGGGTTTTCCGCCATGCGCCTATTCAAATCTAAAAGGTCGCCGGCCTCTATCGAGGTGTTCAGGAGTTTTTCGTGGTATTTTTTTAGCTTATCTATGTCGCCGATCTGTATATAGCCGCTGTATGTACACAAGATATTGTAAAAATCGTGCTTTATCAGCTTGAACTTGTCGTTCGCGTTGGACAGCGAACGAATATACGAATCCTTCTCCGCCAAGCGTGAGATAGCCGACAGTGTGGCGTTCACCAATATAGCGAGTAAAAACAGAAACGCGAAGAGTATCGCCAGCAGAAAATAGGCCATAGGCTGTTCGTTAAAGAAAACGGGAATACATACCGAAAGCGTATACGACGCGCATACAAGAATAACCGTACTGATTATTTCACTGGCCGACACGCGTGCTTTTGGTTTGCCCGGCAGACGTACAACAAATACGCTATTTTTGAGAATGTACAGCGCGGTAAGATATATGATCAGGCCCAACACCTGAGATGTCATAATTGATAATATATCCAACATGTAATTATACACGTCCGCGCTTTGAGTAAAAACAAAGACGCTAATGAAACGGCCGAACATTTTGGCAAACAATAAGTATATGTAGATGTTAGAGGCTAAATGAAGCGAGTGGAAATTAGGCAGCTTCAGCATCTTCTTGGAAAGATAGTAAAAAATCAACACAAAACATGGGTTGTTTATTGTTACCATTAAATAAGTTACCTGTGAAAACGGCTCTCCACCGTTAATATAATACATTATGTATATAAAAACGCTTTCGATCAGCAGGCCACATAGTATTGAAAATTGAAGTTTGCGGCTCATATTAACATTCTCGTCATAAATAGTTAATACAATATTTACCGCAAAGAAATATAGTAACACTGTTGAGATTGCTGAGAATATACTCAATAAAACAAACATCGGCTGGGAGCTGACCAGGAACTCCGGAAAATGCAATGGCGACAACATATCTTTCTCTCCTGCTTTTTATATAAAGTGTATTGCCAAAGTCGTTATTTGTCAAGCAAACATTCACGACAAATAAGGACTATTATTTTTTTAGCGACTGAAGGATGTTTGGTGTCGTTGACAAACTATCGGATTTATGTTCGGCAAATTTGTAAATCCAGATGCGGCTTATGACAAATCTTGGTGGGCAAATCCGGCCACGCGCTATCAAAGACTTTTTCAAATATGGGTTACAAACAGTTTCCCAAAGCATATGAAACAATTGTAAAATGTAGTAAAATATAGTTGTAAAATTGGAAAAAATGGGATATAATCATTGCTGAGGGGATGAAGCATGAAAACC
>JAISZF010000100.1 GCA_031269415.1 Clostridiales bacterium | reverse complement strand
CGCGTTGTTGTGGCCCGTGATATACGAGGGGTCGCCTGAGAGAATGTAGCCGACCATCTGGTCTATCGCGTTGTAGCCCTTTTCCTCAAGGGCTTCGTATACCGATAGCAGAATATCCAGCGTGGATTTCTGCTCCGCCTTATCCTGAGCGCCGTATACGACGGTATTCTTGTTGTCCATTATAGTATCCGCCCTTTCTGTAATAACCGTTTTGTTTCCGTCAATGACATTATACCATACTACCCAGCACGTATTCTCTTGCCGCGTCGATTGCGGCGGGTATCTTTGTTGCGTCCTTTGCGCCCGCTTGCGCCATATCCGCTTTGCCGCCGCCGCCGCCGCCCGCGGCCGAGGCCATCGCCTTGACGATGTCGCCGGCCCTTAAACCCTTTTGCTGCAGGCGAGCGGACACCGCGACGATAAATATCGCTTTGCCGTCCAAATCAGACGCGAAGGCCGCTATAAAATCCTTTTCCTTCGCGCGTATATCGTCGCAGATGCCGCGAAGCTGCTGCACATCCGCGTTCTCAAACGCTTTTGCGATAAACAGCCCCATGTCCAAGCGCTCGGCGGCGGCAATCAAATCGCTTGCCGCGTCCGAACGCGTTGATTTTTTCAGTTTCGCAGCCTCGGATTTCATGTCTTTCAATTCGTCGAGCAGCCCGTGAACGCGCGTGACCACATTATCCGGCCGCGTTTTCAGTGCGTCGGCTATGTCGCGCACCGCGGATTCGCTATGCGTCAAAGGCGCAAGCAGGTTGCTGCCCGTTACGGCCTCTATTCTGCGCGTGCCCGACGAAACCGAGGATTCCGAAACGATTCTGAACGCGCCGATTTGGCCGGAATTCTCCACATGCGTACCGCCGCATAGCTCCGTGCTGAAGCCGTCTACCTCGACTACGCGCACCGTATCGCCGTATTTTTCGTCAAACAGCGCGATGGCGCCGTATTCCTTCGCTTCTTTTTGTGTCATCAGGGTCGTTTTTACGGGCCGAAACTCGTCGATAACGCGGTTTACGGCCTGTTCCACCGCTTCAAGCTGCTCAGCGCTCAACCCCTCATAATGCGTGAAGTCAAACCTCAGTTGCTCCGAATCCACGCTTGAGCCCGCTTGCCTTACATGGTCGCCGATAACCAGCCTTAGCGCCTTGTGCAGCAAGTGCGTCGCTGTGTGGTTCCTTGCGGTTCTGTTGCGCCTGACCGCCTCCGCCGTAGATGTCACTTCGTCGCCGAATTTCAAAACGCCGCTCTCGACCTCCGCCTGGTGTATAAATACATCGTGTACCTTGCTCACGTGAAGCACGCGCAGTCTTGCGTCGCCGGCGGTTTCCATTATGCCGAGGTCGGACGACTGCCCGCCGCTTTCCGCGTAAAACGGAGTTCTGTCGAGGACGACCCCGACGCGATTGCCCGCGGAAACCTCGGTTACCGTCTCATTTTCCGATATAAGGCGCAGCGCCCTACCCTTCGCCGTAAGCGTTTCGTAGCCCACAAACTCCGTTTTCGGCAGATCCGCGGTGACGCGGTCGCTCTCCGACCACGCGGCGTCCTCCGAAACCTTCATATTGCTGCGTGAGACCTCCTGCTGGCGTCGCAATTCCGCCTTATAGCCCTCCTCGTCTATATCCATGCCGTGTTCTTCAAGAATTTCGCGCGTCAGTTCGGGATTGAAGCCGTGCGTATCGTAGAGCTTGAAGACGATGTCGCCGGACAGGATTCCCGCCCCGTCGGCCTTTAATTTCGCGATATAGCCATCGAGTAATTCATACCCCTGGTCTATCGTCACCGCGAACCGGTCTTCCTCCACCTGGATTATCTTCTTAATGGGCGCCCTGTTTTCCGCAATTTCCTTGTATTCCCCACCTGACACCTCGATAACCTTGTCAGCTAAGGAAGCGAGGAAGGTTTTGGTAATGCCGAGCTTGCGGCCATGCACGGCGGCGCGGCGCAGCAGCCTGCGCAGTACATATCCCCTGCCCTCGTTCGACGGGATTACGCCATCGGAAATAAGGAAGGTGACGGAACGGATATGATCCGTTATTATGCGAATCGAAACGTCCGTTTTCGCTGTGCCATTCTTGTATTCCACGCCGCTTACGCGCGTTACCTCCGTGAGTATCGTGCGTATCGTGTCCACGTCAAATATCGAATCCGTATCCTGCATTATGCAGGCGACACGCTCAAGCCCCATGCCCGTATCGATATTCGGGTGTTCGAGCGGCGTGTAATTCCCGTCCTCGTCGCGGTTGAACTGCGTAAACACGTGGTTCCAGAACTCCACATAGCGGTCGCAGTCGCAGCCCGGGCGGCAGTCCGTAGCGCCGCAGCCAAATTTTTCGCCGCGATCGAAATATACCTCGGAGCACGGCCCGCAGGGGCCCGTGCCTATTTCCCAGAAATTGTCCTCCTTGCCCATTCGCACCACGCGCGAGGGGTCGATGCCGACGTCGTTTACCCAGATGCCAAAGGCCTCGTCGTCGTCCTCATATATGCTCGCCCAAAGCTTGTCAACGGGCATACCCAATACCTCGACGCAGAACTCCCAGCCCCAGACAAGCGACTCTTTTTTGAAATAATCCCCGAACGAGAAGCTGCCGAGCATTTCAAAAAAAGTGCCGTGCCGCGCGGTATGGCCGACGTTTTCGAGGTCGCCCGTGCGCAGGCACTTCTGGCAGGTCGTCATGCGCTTCGACGGCGGCGTTTCAAGGCCCGCAAAAAACGGCTTCATCGGCGCCATGCCCGAGTTTATAAGCAAAAGGCTCTTGTCGCCCGAAGGCACGAGCGAGAAGCTCGCGCGCGCGAAATGCCCCTTGGACACATAAAATTCCCGAAAAAGGTCGCGCAGTTCGTTTAGTCCGATGTATTTCATACTTAATCTCCACATTAAAATGACCGATTAATTATTTTATCACATTTCGGTAATTAACAAAGATAAACCGGCTCCAAGTGTCTCCTAAATCTCCGCCCGCTTTTGCTTTTTCAATAGCAACATTGAAACCGTAAGCCCTATGGCTACCAACAGCCCAATAGCATACACTTCTGTATACGGAATGTTCGTCAAGGAAAATAACGGAACATCAATGCCCATTGTGGAGTAACTGTTTGTCAAAGCAAAGGGGGCTTTGAATAGAATATAGCTTATGAAAATCAACACGCCGGTTACAGGGACAAGTCCTAAAATCAAACTGATATAATTTTTGCACAACTTTGACAGTAGAAAAATAAACATCGCTGCCACAAGGGACATTGCAAGGATTAGCCCGAAAACAATGAGAAAATACTGTCCGAAATTACCGGGAAACAAGTTGAAATTATATATATCGTAAAAACTGTTTAAGCCCGAACCTAAGAACTTGTGCCATACTCGCCCTATCAGAACGCCGAATACGGTTGCTGACATAATGCCCGCAACAACAAATGCGGTAAATAGCATAGCGGCAAGTTGAACACCCAGTGTTTTACGCCCTGTCTTGCTTGAATATTGCAAGGCGGTAATACCGTTCATGTTGTCCTTTGTAATCACAGGCGCAAGCAGGATTGCGACAGCGGCAAGAATCATGAGAGCCAATAAAAAATAAATTCCATTAACCATGTACATCGCCCATCCCGGCAATATATTCTTTATCGCGCCGCTTTCATAGATTTCCATGATTTTCGTTTGTACGGCGGCGGATTCTGTTAAGACAAATACTTCCGGTAAAAATTTTCCGTCAGGATCGTCGTCATATAGAGTGATCCGCTCATATTCGCTGACAAAACCATTTATCAGTCGCAACTTAATCGCCGGAACTATATTAACCCAACGCATTTCTCTTTCTTCCGCTGTCAAAGTATAATCCGTTTCGGGATCAAACGGGTTGGCATCGTCATAAATCGTTTCGCCGCTTATCAACCGCTGTTTTTCTTCTTCAATATCGCGAAAATGTTGAGCAGTCATATCTTTTTTTTCTTCTTCGCTCGGGAAAAGATGCATATATACAAATTTATCATTTAATGCCCGATAGCTTTTGTAATCAGTAACGCCGGCAGCGATAAAGAGCGGATTGTCGCGGATTTCTTCTTCAAACTCGGAAATATAGCGAGCAGTAAGAGTTGCTACCGCGTCCTCAATTTCATTGGCTTCCCATGTCGGACCGCACAGTTCAATCAAATCGGCGGCAAGGGCAACTTGGTCGCTGGTTTCGTGGTATGTGGTCAGGTTATTTATATTTGATCTAATAAACATATAACCAAACAGCGCGGTAAAGACCGCCAGTATCAAAAGCGGAACAGGGCGCAGGATTTTCTTTATTTCATGTATAAATATCTTCATCAGTAGATTTCCTTTCTCGTAAATTTTTTAACGGCGACGAACAGCACAGGGCACAGCAATATTACACATATTAGCGGATAGAACATTTCAAACCGTGGGAGTAACATTCGCATACCACCGTCTGTAAACCACAGTGTATTATTTAATATCTGCGCCAATGGCGTAATCAACGATATATTCCATATTAACGGCACTCCTTTCGGCGACATCAAACCGTACATATAAAACATAAAATGTAAAAACGCAATTCCGGCTATGGAACAAAACGCGGCATAAACATTCTTAATAAGCAGTCCGAAAGGCACGGCGAACAATCCAATAACAACGCAGTTGAGGAAAGCGATGCCCACGCTTGCGAAGAAGTACCCTCCTACTGTCATACTGCTCCACGTTATAAATGGTAACGAACCTAAAACATTGTCATAAACGGCATTATATTGCGCTGAAACATTTTGTCCCCACACCTGCGAAAAGTCATTGATTGCAAAGGTCAGACCATATCCTGTGGCATAGATAACAACAAAAAAAGCCGTTCCTATCATCAGTGCGGCGGCGGTTTTGTGAAATACCAGCTTACGTCCGGTTTTTGTGGAATAAGCGACTAAGCCCGTTCCCGCCATGTTTTCAAAACCAAGCGCCCACAGCATAATTAAAATAAAGAATATGCCACATTCTGTCGCCAACAATTTTCCGATTGTACCAAATATTATTACGTGGATATACATACTTTGTGCGGAGAAATAGACCGAATCTCCATCGTGCGCTCGTGCCTTTGCATCAATTTCCGAAGTTAACAAGTCATATTTCCATTGTTGGATTTTCATGGTGATATTTGAGTATGGTGAATTTTCATGGAGCTTTTCCGATATTTTATCTGTATCAAACTCCGCAAACACATTTGCGGAGTTTTCCGCCGCCCGCACTATGTCCTCATAAAGCCAATGCTTCTGATAATCGTATTCACTCGGTTGCCGGACAGACTGCAATTTTTTCGTATATTCCGTTCCGTAGACGGGCCCTGTTATTTTAGCTACCTCATTCAAATAATCAATGTTACGGCTTTGTGAGGACGAAATTATTACAATGATATTGAGAACCAGACAAGCGGCAATAAAACCGGGAATAGCGGGAGCGCGTAACAATTTAGCGATTTCAAATTTAAGCAGACGCATAACTTTCACCGTCTATTTCCGCTTCGTCATGGTAAACATATAAGAAAGCGTCTTCCAGTCCCGGTGTTACGGCTTTGGCGTTTTCCGGCGCGTTCGCTGAATCAAGGGCGAAACGAACAACCGCGCCGTTTTCCCCTGTGCGTTCAGACAAATAAACCGCGCTTGCGGGTAAAGCGGTTCCGGCGGGAACTTCAAAGGTACTACCCTTCATCTTTTCAGCCATCTTTCCCGGCGCTCCGGCGTATATGACTTTATGATCTTTCAGCATCATCAACGAGTTGGCGATGGTTTCAATATCTGAAACGATGTGCGTTGAAAAAATAACGATACGGTCTTTGGCAAGCCCGGTAATAATATTACGGAGACGCACACGTTCTTTCGGGTCAAGTCCGGCGGTGGGTTCGTCTAATATAAGGATTTTCGGGTCGTTCAAAAGAGCTTGCGCGATACCTACACGTTGTATCATACCGCCGGAAAACTTACGCATCTTTTTATTGGTAACATCAGAAAGCGATACCATTTCAAGCAGTTCATCAATGCGGCGGTCGGCGTTTTCTACGCCTTTGAGAGCGGCAAGATAGCGCAGATATTCCTTTGGGCTGTATCCTTT
>JAISZF010000072.1 GCA_031269415.1 Clostridiales bacterium | reverse complement strand
ACATTTTTACGTTAATACAAAGACCTACAACCGCTTTATGCGTGATTAGCTTTTTTGAAAAGCAAATAGTTTTTCTAGCCAATCGTTTTACCCATGTACGAAGCGATAGATGGATTCGTTCTATTTTTTGTGTGTTTTTCTTCCCCGTAACCACCTTGTCCGCTCCCACGATTTTTTCATTCAAGTATACTGTGCTAACGGCATAGTCCTATTCATTTAAAGCAATTTCCGGCGAGTGTGTGACAATACTTTTTCTGCGCCATTTCCCCTCACGATATAAAATCAAGGTCATAACCGCGCCTAAAATCCAGGCGGCTAAAAGCGAGATAAATATAGTCTCAGGACGCCCCGCGGGATAATCCTCCGAGCGAGTCAGCCAAGCGAGCAGATAGGCCAGCGGCATACGGATAATAACCGACGAGATCAGCGAGATCCACATGGGCGTCATGGTATCTCCCGCGCCGCGCATAGCGCCGGACAGTATCTGGGTGACGGCCATGGCTATGTATCCGAACGAGAGTATGCACATCATCCTGTAGCTCATATTAATCAGATCTTCTGTTTCCGTAAACACGCCCATCAAAGATTTACCGAATACCAATATTGCCGCGACCAGCGCCGCCGAAACCCCTATACCCATCTTAAGGCCCAAACGCGCCCCGCTGTCCACGCGATTCAGCTTTCCCGCGCCTACGTTCTGGCCCACAAAGGTCGCCATAACCATACTGAAGGTAAAATTGGGCATCATGGCGAACCCATCCACGCGCATGACAATGGTGCTGCACGCGATTACAATGGTGCCGAATGAATTGACCAGCGACTGAACTATAATCTGTGAAAGTGAAAAAATCATCTGTGTGAAAGCGGCGGGCAGCCCCAATCTGCTCATTTCCAGCGCGAGTTTTTTATTAACGCGTATTAATGACCATTTTACATCCAAAACATCTTTCATGCGCGCCAAACGGATAAAACACAGCACCGACGAAATCCACTGCGACACAACCGTTGCCCACGCCGCCCCCGCGACGCCCCATCCCAGTCCGGCGACAAACCAGATATCCATAATAATATTCAGCGCGCAAGTCAGGCACAGAAATATCAACGGCATTACGGAATCACCCATGCCGCGCAGGATTCCGGATATGCCGTTATAGTAAGCGATGCCCGTTATACCGATAAACAGAATATTTAAATAGTTGGCGCATTGTTCCAGTACATCTTCCGGCGTGTTCAGCACGCGCAGCAGAGGGCGGGTGACTAAAGGACCCATAATCATGATCATAATGCTTATAATAAACATCAGCATGATAGTCGTGCCAACGGTTCTGGAGAGTTGATCCCGATCCTTTGCCCCAAAATACTGTGATACCATAACGCCGGCGCCGGTGGCCGCGCCCATAAACAGTATCAGCAGCAGGTTGAGAATCGGAAAACTGGCGCCGACAGCCGCCAGCGCGGAGTCGCCCACGAACCTGCCTACTACGATTGTGTCGACCGTACTGTACATCTGCTGCACGACATTGCCGATTAACAGCGGCACTGAGAACGCGGCGAGTTTTTTCCAAATGGAACCCTCAGTCATATCTTGAGCGGTCATTAGGCTTTTTAAACTAAACCTCAATAATATCCCTCCGAATGGTTGTACCCTTTGATAAAGACGGAGCCCCGTTTCATACGAGGCTCCACTTCATTTAAGTATTATATTATATCGGCGCGTTAGGGTCAATAGCAAATGGTTTTTTCGGTTATAATCGAAAAATTACTGATACTGGCATATGTTTCGTGTATACTAGACATAGCGGCGTGAAAACTCGGCTGCTCCCGGAGACTATGAACTACATCCTGCTCTATGAGGTGCAGCAGGTTGATGGGTGGGAAAAAGCTGTGAACTCATTAAGCTGATTAAGAACACCGATATCTACATTACAGGCTCCAACGCCTATATGCTTTCATCTGAGTTAAGCACCCTGCTGGCGGGCCGCTATATAGAAATTCAAATGATGCCGCTTTCGTTCGCGGAATACCTTGATTTTAACGCATGTGAGCGAAACAGAGACCTGACAGCGCGCTTCAACGAGTACACCCGCTGGGGCGGATTCCCCGGACTTACCGAAATTCGGGAACATGTACAGTCTATCAGTCCATATCTGAACGGCATCTACAACACGATTATTATGCGGGACGTCATCCAGCGAAATTCAGTACGGGATCCCGCGCTGCTGGAAAATGTAGTACGTTTTCTATGCGGAAATATTGGCAACGCGGTTTTCACCAAGCGAATCAGCGACTACCTGACAAGCGCCGGGCGAAAAACCACCAGCGATACCATAGACAATTACCTTAAGATGCTCAAGAACGTGTTCATCCTGTACCGGGCGCGGCGTTATGACCTGAAGGTCAAATTGCATCTGAAAACACGGGAGAAATTCTACTTAGTGGACACCGGCATCCGAAACGAGCTGCTAGGCTTCCGTAACAGCGACTATGGCTTCACGCTGGAGAACATCGTCTACTTCGAGCTGCTGCGCCGCGGGTTTAAGGTATCCATCGGGAAACTTGGAGCCTTGGAAGTTGACTTCGTCGCAACCAGATCAGACAAAATCGTTTATTATCAGGTAACGGCGTCCATGCTGGACAATAGCGTGAGAAAACGGGAATTGGAGCAGCTTCGCGGCATACCGGACAACTATGAGAAGGTGGTTCTATCTATGGATCGCACGCCTGTCACCGATTTCGATGGAATCCGAAACGTAAATCTGATAGACTTCCTGTTGTCTGACGAAAACATTACGAGCGCCAAGATATGAGTTCTTGGCGCTCGTAACTTTTTACTAAATACCTTGACGAAAGGCGTCGCTATTTGTATATATCCTCCTCATCCGCGAACAGCAATCCATGATTCGCGAGAACCTCCAGCGCGTGTTCATTGTTCTCGACCCTTATGACCACATACGCTTTATCTTTGTTATGCGAAACAAAAGCGTATGTGTACTCCACATCCACATTCTCGTCTGAAAGCGCGCGCAGAACCTTAGCCAGACTTCCCGGGGTATCGGGCATAGAAACAGCCAACACATCCGTGAGGCGGACAATATAGCCTTGCTCGCGCAGCAGCGAGGCCACCTCGTCGGGTTTAGTCACAATGACGCGCAGAATACCGAAATCCGAGGTATCGGCGATGGACTGAGCGCGTATGTCTATGCCCGCCTTGCCCAGCGCCTCCACTACGTCCACAAGCTTCCCCATTTTATTTTCCACAAAAATGGATAATTGTTTTATAATCACAAGCCAGCCCTCCTAAATTTTCCGCTTGTCTATAATACGGACCGCTTTGCCTTCGCTGCGCGTAATGCTTTTGGGCGCGACTAGGGTTACTTTTGCCGTAAGACCCAGCATGGATCTGAGTTTCTCCACAATCTCGTTCTCTTTCTTTTCAATGCCGCGCACCTCGTCCGTGAACATATCGGGAGTCATCTCCACATGCACGTCCAGTGAATCGGTATAATTTACCCTGTCCACAATAATCTGATAGTTGGCTTCAAACCCGCATGAAATAATCACCGTTTCGATTTGAGACGGGAATACGTTAACGCCGCGGATGATAAGCATATCGTCCGTCCGTCCCATAAGCCGCGACATCTTGACGAGCGTGCGGCCGCAGGAGCACTTGTCCCTGGTAAGCACGCAAATATCGCGTGTGCGGTACCGCAATAACGGGAAGGCCTTTTTAGTGATACAGGTGAAAACCAATTCGCCCTTTTCGCCATAAGGAAGCTGCTTGCCTGTCTGAGGGTCTATGATTTCCGCCAGGAAATGATCCTCGTTTATATGCATGCCGGTCTGTTCGGAGCATTCAAACGAAACGCCCGGCCCGGAGATCTCGGTCAGGCCGTATATGTCATAAGCCTTTATACGCAGCTTGGATTCTATATCGCGGCGCATTTCCTCACTCCAAGCCTCCGCGCCGAAGATACCCGCTTTCAGGGAAATCTGATCGATCAGCCCGGCTTCGTGTATGGACTCGGCGAGATAAGCCGCGTATGAGGGCGTGCAGCATAATATGGTGGACTTCAGATCCGTCATGAACTGAATTTGGCGCTCGGTGTTGCCGGAAGACATGGGGAGCGTGAGGCAGCCGACCCTATGCGAGCCGCCGTTTAAACCCGGGCCTCCGGTGAAAAGCCCGTATCCGTAACACACATGCACAATGTCGTCCTTTGTTCCGCCCGCCGCGACAATCGCCCTCGCGCAGCATTCGTCCCACAGGTCTATGTCCGCCTGCGTATAGAACGCCACGACGCGCCTGCCTGTGGTGCCGCTGGTGGCCTGGACGCGCACGGCATCCGACAACTGCACGCCCAGCAGCCCGTAAGGATAGGCGTCACGCAGATCGTCTTTGGTGATGAACGGCAGTTTGTAAAGGTCGTCCACGGACTGTATGTCCTCAGGCTTTACGCCGTTTCGATCCAACAGGTCTTTGTAAAACGGGATGTTATACGCGTGGCGGACATTTTCCTTAAGCCGCGCGTCCTGAAGCGCCCGCATCTCCTCATATGGGGCGCGTTCCATATCCGGTTGATAGTAATTCTCCATTAAAACGCCTCTCTCGATTTTTTTGCGATACATGTATAATTATATCGGACGGATGGTTTTTTTCAAGAGGCGATCGAAAATAGCGCGGATTATCCCGGCAATTTGTTTAATATGTACAGAATAAAAACTATTGCTCCAACTATGGTGAAAAGCCTGAGCGTGTCGCTATTGATACGATCATCAGCCAATTTGAAAATAGTAGGTTCGCCGCAATAGCCGCAGAATACATCTCTATCCTCGCACGGTCGTTTATAATGCCTGCAGTTCGGGTTGCCGCAATATCTATAGTCAACTTTATGGCAGCCGCATTTTGTACAATATTCGGTATCCATTTTGTAGGGTTCAAAACACCTCGGACAGATATGCATAATGGCCCTCCCCAAACTGTGCTTTTTAGCATATTAGCACAAAAATACTAAAAATACCACTCATTTTGGAGAGAAATTTTAGACATAATATCTATGCTATCGGGAGGAAGTGACAGGAAGCCCTTGAATTCACATTACGCTTAATAAATCAATTTCATGGCGGACCCACGCTGCCGCGCATAATTACTTCCGTCGGAAGGGAAAGCTTATTATAAGGCGTAACACCGCCGGACGAAGCGTCTCGGATTCGCCGGATAAGTAAATCCGCGCTTAAAGAGCCAATCTCGTATTTCGGCTGACGCACGGTTGTAAGCGGCGGTTGACACAGGCTTGCCATATCTATATCGTCGTAGCCAAATACGGATATATCTTCCGGTACGGATAACCCTCTATCCCGGATACATTTTACAGCCCCAATCGCCATAAGGTCGTTAGTCGCCAGGCATAGCCGCTGTGCCAATCATACGCGCCGCGCCGAATCAGCGTAAAGTCGATTTCTATACCATAGTCATGAAGGCCCTTAAAATAAGCCTCGCTGCGGGATGAACCTGATTTTGACGCAATGCCCTCAATAAAGGCAATGCGCTTGTGGCCAAGTTCACAGAGTTTATGCACGGCGGACAGAGAACCCCCGAAGTCGTCCACGTCGATATAGTCGCACGGCAGATCCACGATTTGCGGGGCATCCACCAAAACAAGCTGTGTGTAACCGCTGATGACCTTAATTTCTTCCGCGCTGATCTGAGGTTTGACGATAACAACGCCGTCTATCCGCTTTTCGATAAGAAAATCGAGATAAGTACGCTCTTTTATAACATTACGATCACTGTTGCACAAAAGAACGGTATAGCCGTTTTTAATGGCGACGTCTTCCATTCCGCGTGAAACCTCGGGGTAAAAGGGGTTCGTAATGCTCGGGAGTATCAAGCCGAGGGAAGATGTTTCGTTGGTCCTGAGTGTGCGCGCGGCGTGGTTCGGCCTGTATCCAAGCTTCTTGATCGCTTCTTCCACCCGTTTGCGGTTATCCGGGCTGACGGTTGGTATGTTATTGATTACGTTGGATACGGTTCCCAGCGATAAGCCCGCTTCTCGCGCTACGTCTTTTACTGTAGCTATATTTTTTTGATAACCGGGCAGGACTCGGCGGCAACAGATAAATTAAATCCATATTTTTGAATCGATTCATAAATAATAATTATTCCTCTATCCGTTATGATTGCTAGCTATATTATAGAGCATATCTGCTTAAAAAACTATAAAAAATTTAATAGAAAAAGTTTTTTTTATTTTATTATTGACATTTTTATCTCTGTATGATAACATATCATTATGAAACGTTTCATAAAGAGGGCTTTATATGAGAAGAGACACAGAGATATGGATTGGCAGCGATCATGGCGGCTACGAGCTAAAACAGCATATTCTGAAGTGGCTGAAAGAGCAGGGTTATGTGTATCGGGATTTCGGTTCGGATTCCACGGAAATTGTCCGATACCCATATTTTGCTTTGGAGGTTGCCGGGGGCGTATCCGCCGGTATGTGCGAACGCGGAATACTGATATGCTCAACAGGCATTGGGATGAGCATTGTCGCGAACAGGTTCAAGGGAGTCCGAGCGTCCCTTTGCGCCAGCACATATATGGCAAGGATGACGCGCGCGCACAATGACTCAAACATACTCTGCCTTGGAGGAATGCTGATCGGAAAACTGGAAGCGCTTGATATCCTTGAAACATGGCTGAATACGGATTATATCGGCGATCGGCATGAGATATCCTTAAACCTTATCAGGGAAATAGACAGCGCGCTTGACACGCGGGACGTGAAGGCTCTGTCCGGCGTAGGCGGCAAAAATGCCTCAGGTGTAATACATCCCGTCATCCGTGAGGTGGCGGAATGAAACTCTCTGTTACGATCGCCCCGGATGGGGCGGCTGACAGCGCCTTTGTTGTTTGGCGGGGAATAGACGTCTCTATTGAAAAGGCAGCAGCTTATTCTCCGATATGTGAATACGCTCTTTCATTGGGAGTCACAATATTGATCGAGCCTGTCAACCGTTATGAAATCAATTTCATAAATTTCTTGGATGAAGGCGCCGCTCTGATGGAGAAATGCCAGTTTCCAAACTGTAAGTTAATGCCGGACGTATTCCATATGAACATTGAAGACGATAACATCAACGGCAGTTTAACGCGAAACGCTAAATGGATAGGCTACATACACTTCGCTGATTCAAACCGGCTAGCGCCCGGATGGGCCATCTGGATTTTGACGGGATATTGTCGACGCTTAGCCGGGCTCAATTTAATGGATGGGCGTCAGTAGAGATTCTACCTAAACCGGATCCGGATACCGCGGCGCTGAGGGCTGTACGATTTCTTAAGCCTAGATTGCAAATCTACTTAAGCCAATAGAGCCGTCAGTTAGCGGAGATGACGGACTGAAAGCTCTGAAGATTTCATATTCTATACCGATGAATTTCTGACCGAATGGCTGGTCAAAAACGCCATTGAAACCGAAGGACCCATGTTCATACGTCTATCTCGCGATGCCATGCCTGCGTCTATAATTCTGACACACGGTTTGAAACCGGAAAAGGAAAATTGATCCGTGACGGAGAAGATGTTACAATAATAGCGTGCGGCGTTATGGTGAGCCAGGCTGTGGCGGCGGCGGAGCTTCTCTCCCCAAAGGGCGTCCATGCCCGTGTGGTGGATATGTTCTGCCTTAAACCTATAGACAGGGAGCTGATTGTGGAATCCGCCATAAAAACCGGAGCTGTGGTAACAGCCGAGGAACACAGCGTAATCGGGGGTTTAGGCGGCGCGGTGGCGGAGGTTTTAACAGGCGCCGGCGTATGCGCTGTTCAGGAATTTGTCGGTTTAAAGGATACGCACGCCGAATGCGGATCCTACGATCAGCTTCTGAAAAAATACGGTTTAGACGCGCCAGCCTTGGCGGCAGCCGCGGAAAAAGCGATTAACAATAAAAACCGAAAGGCAAGGTGAACTCTCAATTGAAAGATTCAATCCACAAGTACTTTAAAGTAGGGCTTATCAGTTTTATGGCCTACCCCGCCAACATGCGGGGCGAGGACCCCGACATTCTCGACGTTATTAAAAAGGTAGCCCGCGACGACTACTTTGACGCCATTGAGGTCAACTGGATCAAAGATCCGGAGAAACGCGCCCAAGCGGCCAAGCTCCTGAATATCTCCCACTTAACCGTGTGCTACGGCGCGCAGCCCAGGCTGCTAACCACAGGCATGAACGCGAACCACACGGACGAAGCCGAGCGTCAAAAGGCGGAAGCCACTTTGATGGAGGCCATCGACGAGGCCGAATCCCTGGGCGCGAAGGGTATTGCCTTCCTGTCCGGCAAATGGCAGCCGGAAACGAAGGATCAGGCGTACGCGCAGTTGCTTAAAACCACCCGCAATCTATGCGACTACGCCAAAACAAAACAGATGAACGTAGAATTGGAAGTATTCGACTACGATATCGCCAAGGCTTCCCTTATCGGACCCGCCCCATACGCGGCGCGATTCGCGGCGGATATGCGCTCCACTCACCAGAACTTCGGCCTGCTCATCGATC
Organism: Clostridiales bacterium; assembly: GCA_031269415.1. Classification (GTDB taxonomy): domain Bacteria; phylum Bacillota; class Clostridia; order Lachnospirales; family WQUN01; genus JAISZF01. Next base: position 9,442 of record JAISZF010000072.1, on the reverse strand, counting down.
TCAGCCACATCCCAATGACCTATGAGACGCCGGAATTCGTGGTGCGCACACTGCGTCCCTATCTGACGCATTTCCATATCGGAAACACGGTTTGCCGTGATCCCAAAGCGTCTGGGTACGGCGACGAGCATCAGCGTTTCGGTTTCCCTAACGGATCCAATGATACCGAACAGGTGTTGGAATTCCTCAGAGTACTGAAAAACGAAGGCTTTTTCAATGCCGTGAACCCGTATGCGCTAAGTTTTGAAGTTAAGCCATGGCAGGGCGAGGATCCCGATCTTGTGGTCGCGAACGCCAAACGGACGCTGAATCGCGCCTGGGCTATGTTGGAGGACTAATCGATGAAAATTGTGATATTGGACGGATATACCGAGAACCCCGGAGATCTCACATGGGGCGGATTTGAGGCCATGGGAGAGCTTTCGGTTTACGACCGCACGTCTTTGACGGACGCGGAGGAAATCATTTCACGCGTCGGTTGCGCGGAAGTTGTGCTTACCAATAAAACGCCGATAACAACGACTATTTTAGACGCCTGCCGCGAGATAAAATATATCGGCGTTTTAGCCACCGGCTATAATATTGTGGATACCGAAGCAGCTAAAGCTCGCAGCGTTACGGTTACGAATGTCCCCGCTTACGGCACGGATGCCGTAGGGCAGTTCGCGATTGCCCTGCTGCTGGAGATCTGCCACCATATCGGCCATCACAGCGACGCCGTTTCACAGGGGCGCTGGGAGAGATGCGAGGACTATTGTTTCTGGGATTATCCCCTGATCGAACTCGCCGGAAAGACCATGGGCATAATCGGCTTTGGCCGTATCGGCCAGACCACCGGCAGGATTGCGAAAGCCTTAGGTATGAATGTTATCGCATACGATGAATCCCAAAATGATTTCGGCAGGGCTATAGGGGATTATGTTTCATTTGATGAGCTGGTTCAACAATCGGACGTGATCAGTCTGCATTGTCCGCTCTTTCCTTCGACCCAAGGAATAATCAATAAGGATAACATCGCCAAAATGAAAGACGGCGTTATTATAATCAATAATTCTCGCGGGCAGCTGATTGTGGAGCAGGATCTGGCGGACGCCCTGAACAGCGGCAAAGTCTACGCCGCCGGATTGGACGTCGTGTCTTCCGAGCCGATTAAAGGAGATAACCCGTTGTTAAAAGCCAAGAATTGCTTTATTACCCCGCATATCTCCTGGGCGCCTAAAGAAAGCAGGCAGCGCCTGATGGACATTGCCGTGGAAAACCTGCGAGGATTTTTGAGCGGGAGTCCCGTCAATGTTGTAAACCACTAAAATGGATTATTTGTCTGAGGAAAATATAATAGTTACGCGGCGTGTACACAGCGGCGAGCTATCACGGAATGACATAAAAAACGCCGCTCTGTGCCTAATGCTCAACCCTAATGACACTTGGGCGCGTTTGACCCTTGTAATGTACGCCCGTCCGGATTTGGCGGAATTAAGCGACAGCAAATCGCTCGCGATACAGTCGCGCTTTGCCACGCGTATAGCGCGCGGTATACACAAGTACGACAGAGAACGATCGCCGCTGCTGAAATTCTTACTGCGTCTGGCAACCTTCGCCGAATTGGACGTGTATGACTATCTGAAAAGAATAGGCGATTCGGGCACTGTGAAGGCAAATGACGGCGGCACGGATGTCCTTGACTATACTGACTTTGACGGATGTGGTATTTTAGGCGATAACGAACTGCAAGCGGAGAAATATCTCTCAATGCTGATATATGAGAAACCTTTCGGCGAAACCATACAATTTCCGCTCTTTCAAAAAGACAGCGACGGACGAAAAACGCCGATTATCGCGCCTATTCTAAAAATGAGCGAAGAAGAGTTGAAATCCGCTCTCGTGCTGCTGCTTCAAAATGAACAGCGCGTACGCGACCTGATAGAAGTATACCGTCCGAAAACACCCGCGATGAACCCCGCCGTACTTTTGCCGAGATTCACCGAATATTACGAAACGCGGTATAAAACCGCGAAAGCTAGGGCAGAACAACGCTTATACGCAATTGTGTTTGAAAAGATGATACTCAATAATTGCGGGCTTGAGGACGTTGAATCCGAATATCTGGGCAGATACGGAGAAGCTCCGCCCGTAAAGGCTAAACAGGCGAGGTACAGTGAGCGCGGCAAGAGGATCCTTGAAGGATTTTGGGACTGGCTCGATGAGATTCGGAATGATAAGTGAATTCGGAATAATATTCGGAGGGTATCAGTCCCGGTCAGAAAGGCGTCGATGAATATGAGCAATCATCTGAACACAATGGATATGTACAGTCTTTTCAACACGCGGCAAGAGTTTCCGGAAACGCTCGCGGGGCGTTTGAATTCGGACGAGCGGGACGGGCGCGTTTTCCGCGCGTTTTTATTGCCGGACGCGAACGTGGAAACAGATAAAGAATATGACGAGGCTTGGGAGAACGCGGCATACACCCTTGCTTACGGCGAGTCCGCGGCAGACATGAAAACCGCGCGGAGCGTCTTTGAAACTGACAACGACTACAAAAAGACATATCTGCGAATTATCGGCGAGAGTTCCGATTATGCCGCGAAACGCCTCGCGGAAGCGGGCGGGTTGGTTTCAAGCCGTGATTCGAAGGGCAAATCCTATAAAACGGTTGACGCTGAAATGGAAGAGTTTTTCAGCAAGGTTTCCGCTGTATCATCGGGGATTGTGTCCGACTTAAAGGGCTTTCTCATGATGCCGGACTTCTCTGCGCTTGTTCCCGCAACGCGGTTCTCGACGCTTGCGGCTGTCGCCTCGACTGATGCCCTCAAGCAGTATATCGCTGACGGTTATCTTCCTAACGGGAGCGCGTACAAAATAATTTATGAACCGTTTGGGACGCTGCTTGAAATAGAATCGTTCAGGACAGAAGCGCCGCGAGTGCTGTATTACAGGGCCAGCGGCGACGAGTCGGCGTTTGAACAGTATTCCGCCGCGTGGACCAAGGTAAAACCCGACAAATGGATCATGAGACTGTCGCCCGACTACCCCGCGATAGTCGCGCTGCCTGAATGGAATTATGTCATATTAGCGCAAAGCTATAAGTCGCTGCGAAGATAACGGAGGTGGGCGGCGGTGCGTGACTTCACGGAAGTAAAAATATCTTTGACCGAAGCGGGAAATGTACTTAATTTTGACGTGAAATCGACGCCGCGCAATGTCAAGCGCATTTCCGTCACTTTCCCCACCGCTGCTTGTGAAGAAATCGCGGCGAACGCGGGAATGCTTTTTAAGGGCGCGGACATTTCCGTCTCCAAAATTCAAGACCCGCTGACCCGCGTGACCGCGGGTGTTACCGAGTATCTGCTGAAAACAAAAGCGGAAGTTATCCGGATGGATATTGACGACAAACTTAAGGATTTGCCGTGGGAACTGGCTAAGGTTGAGAAGTACAACTCGACTTGGGGGAGATATTTTTGCGCCGTTCGCCTCGCGAAGGGCTTTAAGCCGAATGCGCACCGAACAGGCGAGTCCTGGCGTGTGTTTTACGACCCGGAAATATTGAGTGACGACGGGCTTTTGTATTATCAGGCGGTAGGCTGCGGTCACGATGAGGCGAATATCGGGGACGGCGGCGCGAAGGACGCTTTCGCGAGCGCGGTTGAGGAAAATAATATACTTCATATCGCTTCCCATTGCGAGCGGAACGGCGACCGTCTTCTTATTACCAAAGGCGGCGGGTTTTTGAATTCTCAATCGCCGCGTTTGAATGCCTCGCCTCGAATGGTAATCTTGGACTGCTGTCACAGCGCGGAAACGCCTCTTTTTTCGTTTCGTAACTACTTCCGCGAGGGCTGTATGGTATTTGTCGGGCATATAGGCAAAATGCGTGTTGACAACGGATACGGCTCACGGTTTACAAAACTGTTCACGCGGGCGTTTATGTCGGAGAAAAACAGCCTTGCCAATAGTATTAAAGCAGGGCGGGACACGGATAACTTCCGGGATTACAGCGCGGTTGTGTATGTATGGGAGGGCGTCGTGCCTGATTGCGCAAAGGACGACGTATTTGGGATACTCAATGAAAAACTCGGTAAAAGCGAAAAATTCCGGCGCTACGCAGCGATTGCGACAGTAATCCCGCTTGTTATCGCCGCGTTATTAATAGTGCCGAGATTTTTTACGGCAACCCCGCCTCAGGCGCAAGAACCGTCCGCAAACGCGGTTGAGACTCCTTCGTTTTATGATGTGGCCTATGACGACGGGATTATCAGCGGCTATGTAAATGGTATTTCTCCTGAGGAATACGGCGTTATCACGATGATTCTTGTAGGAAATCAGTATTATGTCAAGCCGTATTTTGACGGCGGCTCGTTAAACCGTATTAAAGATGACGGCTCGTTCAGTATCCAGGCGTATTCTGAGGACGCGATAGCTAACGACTTAACCGCCGCGAAGTTCTCGCTGTTCGCCGTTCCACTGTCTTTTGAAGTATCGTCAATGGCTCACGCGTCGGACTATGAAGCCGTCGCGGACGCGGCTGTTTTGAAGTTGGAGCATCAGGGAATAGAGCGCTGAACCTCGGAAAAAACCTCCCGGTTGGAAACAATGTTGAAAGCATTGTTTCCAACCGGGAGGTTTTTAATTTGGAGAAATTGCTTGCCGCTGTTAGCGATATAGAGCTTGGCGGCGCGGGCGGCTTAAGCCTTGGATTATTGATCATATGCGCTGTATGCGGGCTGTACGCGGGCTCGTCAAAGTCGTTGTCAAGCGAAAACAAAACCGCCGCGGCTATATTCATAGAGTCAATGGTTATTGTCCTTTTTGAAATGACAATACTGGCGTTCGTGAATCCGCGAAGTGACAGGCTATTTACCGCTATAGTCGCCGCCGAGATTATTCTGCTTACGGTATTCACGCTATGCGCGGCTATATCAATTCTTCTCGGAGTCAACCGTTACGATGACGAAGACGATGATGAAGTTACCGGCGGCGCTTATGAAAGACATGTTCCGCAAGGACTTGAACCTATATACTACATTCTTCCGGATATGCCCGACGAAGAGATCGAGCTTCAACTCACAACCCGAAACTCGGAATAAAAGCAGAGATTGGATTATTAAACGAGAGGAGTGATAAATTATAGCTGTATACTTCGACAAACATAAATTAGACGCTGAACGTGACGCTCTTTTTCTAAAGCGGGCGCCCCGGGACGGGGTATGGTTTCAAAAGTTCGTCGCCGGGGATTCCATAGTGTGCTGCCGCCAATGCAGACGCTTATTTTACGAAAACGACTGGGACGCGAAGTGCCCGGCTTGCGGGAGCAGACATCCGTTGTTTGTTACAAGGCCGAACATGTTTCTCGCCACGGAGAAAGTACAAATAGATGAAGTTACGATTATTCGTCCGCTCAGCGCGAAGATAGCCACGAATTATAAAATAGAGGGAGGAATTTTAAATGAACGCAACGAGAACGAGGAAAGTTAAAATTTCTGACAACACGGGCAGAGAAGCTCAGTTTGAGGTTAGTGACAGCGAGACGGTTAATTACATCGAAAATCTCTATAGCGAGATGTCAAACCTCAACACGACGAACAGAACGCTCTTTACCGACCCCGCCGGAGGCCGTGTATTATCGGACCGAAACCGCAAAGTGTCGGAGTTGTTCCCGGGACTCGGTGAAATCCATATCCTTGTTTTGCCGGACACGGTGAACGCGTAATGGATGTCAGATATGATTACGACGGGTTTATCTCGCTTGAAAAGGTACGAAACGCACATGTTCTGCTCGTCGGATGCGGCGCTGTGGGATGCGGCGTAATGCTCGCGACCTTGCAAACGGGTTACAGAAGATTTACACTTGTTGACTTTGACAGAGTCGCCTTGCATAACTGCGCCAGAAGCGCGGGACTGTTTCACCCTGAACGGGACGAGGGCAAATATAAAACGGCGGTCCTGAAACAATACGCGATGGATTGGGACGCGGAATGTGAGGTTGAAACAATAAACGCGGATATTCGCGATTATGGGCAGGGTTTCTTTTCACAATACGACGCGGCCGTCTGCGCCTTGGATAATTATGAGGCCGTTGACTGGGTGGGCGAATGTTTGGCGGATAGTGGCGTTCCCTTATATCGGGCGGCGACAAACGAATGGAATTCCAGCGTCGAGATAGTGCGTAACACAAAGGGCGGGGCTTGTCTTTGCTGTAACCGCGAACGCAAAGCTGACATTCACGCGGAATCCTGCGGAGGGCAATATCTTGCTGACGTGAGAGCCGAGAAGACGCCGGCTTTAGAAGTATCTTCGGCAATGGCCGCGAACAGACTTGTTCTGTCAATGACGCGGGATTTGGGCGAAACACGGACGGAAGACGTCAGATATTACGACACGGGAGACAGATTGCATACATTCAGACTCACGCGCTCGGCGGATTGTTCTTGCCATAATAAATCCTCCGCCAAGCTTCATAAGGTTAAAATGGCAAATCGCAGACTGTTTAATGAGGAAACAGCGATGGATTCCCTCAATGTGCCGGGGTATGTGGAGGTAAGAGGGGTAGGCAAACATCCTTACAGAGAATACGTGGTGACGGTTACGGCAATCAGCCATCTGAAAAACGGAACGGATGGAAACGAGCACGTTTTCCAAATCACCGCGCCGCCCGGATACCCGATTTCTGACGCTCCGATAGTGTCAATGAAATCACCGCCTGTCGCGCATGTAAATATATTTAAAAACGGGAATGTGTGTATAGGGCACTTTACACCGGCCGACACACTGGCAAGTGTCTCCTTGCGCACTATACGGGTTGTGTTGCTGGACCCCGCCACATTTAATTATGGCAGTAAGGCTGACAGCGAGAGCGAGGGATTTTACCAAAGTCTGCCCGATAAGTGGGAACAGCCGTTTCCGCTTCCCGTTCCCAAATGGGAGAGATGATTCCATGAACACGGCGGTTAAGCTATCTCGATACGCGCTCCAAGTAATAGAAGCCTACTTTGACGTTGGACAGAAAACACGGTTTAACAAATACGAGTAGTTGGCGGCGTTGGGCGGTACAACGCGAAAAGGCGTAATATCCGTGGGTGTAAGTTTGGTAGTAAACCCTCAGAAACGAGTTATATCGGCGTTTAACGCGGATGGCGGAAGGATCGCTCTAAAACTCCGAAGGGAAGATATATATGACAAGAAAAGTAATCCTTGTAATACTAACCGTTATGGCATGCGGTTACGCGCTGACAGTGGCGGTGTTGTATAAATCCCCGGAGGTGAAAACGGTGTATGTCCTATCGGAAGAGATGAGAACGCGCTACAAAAATCCGCTGAACGCTAACAAAATATCGCTTAATTTCTCGCCGTACTATATTGACGGAACCAGTCCGGGCGGTTCTGTCACTGAAGAATCAGTCAGGAGGCTGTTAAAATCTGTCGCGCCGTTTTGCGACACAATCCGCACGTTCGCCGTGAGCGGTGAAATGGAGAAAATCTACCCGATAGCCAAAAACGAGTATGATATGCGAATCTTAGCCACCGCTTGGCTGACAGGCGACGAATCGGCGGATAAGGCGGAACTCGACACACTGATCAGGCTCGCGAACACAGGGCTTGCGGATTTGCTGCTGTGCGGCTCCGAGGGTATCCATCGCGGGGATTATACGGCGGAGTATGTCATTCAATGTGTTAACTACGTTAAGATGTCGCTCATAGACAAGTCCATTCCAATTTCCACGTCAGACACGGCGGGCGCGTGGCTTAACGACACGTCCGGTTTAATTAAATACGCCGACTTCCTGTGTTACACTTACTACCCGTATTTTGAAGGCGTTTCCGCGGACAATGGCGCCGAGGCGTTCGGGAGTATGTACGGTAAACTCGCGGAAAGCGCTTTGGGAAAGCCGCTGATATGCGGTGAAACCGCGTTCCCCGATGGCGGGGGGAGAATGGGCCGGGCGGTTCCGTCGGAGGAAAACAGCGTAAAATATTTCAATGACGTGTACGCTTGGAGCGTTGAGAATCAAGCCGAGATAGTTTTCTTTGAGGCGGCTGATGAGAACTGGAAAGGCCCGCCGGATTCGGTAGAAACGCACTGGGGTATCTGCGATATATTCGGCGCGGTTAAGCCTCAATATTGGGAAACACTGTCGGGAATTATGAAACGTGAGGTTGAGATAAATGAATGACGATAACGCGAAATCGCTGACGTTTTGGCTACTTATTCTGTCGCTTACCGTTTTGATAGCGTTAAGCACAACGATATTGATCAAGAACGTGCTGGGCGAAGACAAAACTCAAGAGGTCACAACCGTAAAAAATGTTGAGGTTACGCGATCCGTGAATACCGAACCGCCCATGCTGATAAGCCAGGATCAAACAGCAACAGTTGAAACTCCAACTGTTACGGAAGAACCGCGGGAGAACACGGAGACAGACCCGCCGGATGAAATCTCCGAAACCCCTGAACCCGCGCCGGCAGATACTGAAACGCCCGCTCCATATACGGATGAACCGGAATTTGAGAATATTTCCTATACCTACGACTATTTTGTGACTGGTCAGGTGCTGGGGGTTAACCCCGCTGAATATCGCGTTGTGTTGTTTATCAAGGTCGATGGTGAAAATTATATTAAACCGTCGTGGGCGGGCGCAATGACGTTTATCGATGACAACGGCGATTTCTCCATACAGGCTTATACAAATGACGCCAATCGTTGGAGCGACCAGGACGCGACGGAGTATAGTGTCTTCTGCGTGCCCGCGGACTTCGATCTCGCGAGTATGTCGTCGTTTTCCGATCTGAATGCTGTCCGCGAAGCGTCTGCACTCGCGGCGGAGGGTTTACCCACAGGGAATTAGTGCTTGAAAAGACGGCGCCCGATGGACGCCGTCTTTTGCGCGTTAAAAGCAAGTTTTGCCGGTCATTATCCGCGATAAGCTTCATAACCCCGGTTTTTGCCCAATAACAGCCGAATTGTTTCCGCCGGATCATGCTCATTACGCTGTATGTGTTGTAAATAGCCGTCCCATTGATTTTGATGCCGTTATAGCACCGGCGGGCGTCATTCAGATTGAAGCCAACTGATTCGCTCAATTCGCGGGTTTCGTCTTCCGTAAGCCCGTAATCCTCGTTATATACAATATCGGTGAATAAATCGTAAATAGTTACACTGTCCATTTGCACTAATCCACGCCCATCCAAATACATTAGCAGCGTATCGCGGGTAATTACCCGCCTCCCTGTCGCTGTACGGTCAAACTTTATCACTTCGGCGTTAACGTACCGTATAACAGTCATTGGCGACACTCGTAATATCTCTGCTGCCTCACCCGGTTTATAATGCTGTTTCGTTAAGTCGCTCGCCTTTAACAATATGCTCACCTCACTACGAGCATATTATATATCAAATCTTATATTTTGTCAATTATTGTATATTATTATCTAACTGTTGATTACACC
>JAISZF010000014.1 GCA_031269415.1 Clostridiales bacterium | reverse complement strand
CGCCGATCGCTCCCTCCGATTCGTTAAAACTGATGATATCCTGAATGCGCTGTATCTTGACGCTGTTGGGCGCGGTAGAGAGCAGCGTCATCAGATGAGCGTCGTAATTGAATTCGGACGTCTTCAAACGCTCGGTTATCGGAACGGCGGCGGGAGTGGGCAGCGGCGTTACGGTCGCCTCCGGGGGGGCCATATGCGCGGGCGTCGGAGTATGCCGGACAGCCGGGGTCGGCGCGGCGGTCAAACGCGCTTCCGCGGGTTTAGCCTGCCCCAGAATTTTATTACGCGCGATGTTGACGGCGTCTTCCATAGCCGCGGTTAATCCGTCGTCAGGGATGTCGTTCGTAAATTTGTTTAAATAAAAAAACTCGTCCGCGGGCGCTTCTCCCGAGGCTTTCAGAATAAGCGCCGTACCTCCCGCTTTCAGCGCTTTGAACTCGACCGCCGCTTCCGACGCCGCTAAAAACATTGCCGCAGCTTCCTTAACCTCAGTAAAATAGGGCTGCAATCGCGGAACCTCTTCGCAAATCAATTTAGTGACATAGTACACGACTTTCTTAGCGTCCGCGTTTGTGTGAACATACGAAAGGCATTCGGCCATCCTGGCTCCATACAGCGTCAAACCTGCGTATTTGGCGCTTGCGTTTTCATCAGGCGCGCCCGTCAGCAAATATTCGAGTTCATAGGTTAAATCACGGTGATCCGTCAGTCCCCTCAGAGGCTCTCCCTCTAAATTTCTTTTTTCATTGCTCGGATCCATGGAAACAAACTCCGTGGTAAATGACTTGAATGTCTTCATCGCGTAATAATTAATCAGGAACTGATCCAGAGGCAAATCCGAAGACGGATCCGCGGAATCGATAGAATCTTTCGTTAAAGCCATTATGGTGTTAGCGAAACCCGCGATATTAAATACTTCGGCGAACACCCAAACCCTTTCATCCATAGATGAGCGATCTATTATATACTTGTTGTAACTCGGATCCGCCGGATCCGTAACCGACAAACTGTTTAAAGCCGCAATAATATCGCCCGTCGAATCTGTAAACGGCGGGTTATTTATGTTCCCAGTCCACGCGCCCGTAAGCCCGGCAAATATACTGTCATCAGGCAGACCCGATACGGTTAATCCGGGACCCAAGGCGTTTTGCGTTAATTCATCGGTGAAAAAATCTGACATTATATTTTCACTGACGAGCGTTTTCAGTTTTTCGTAACCTGTATCTCTGTTCATGACAAGAAGAGCGTTTAGTGAAACCGCGTCAAATTCAGTAATGTAATCGCCATATAAATTATTGGGATTAACGGAGAAGATCATGTCTGGGTAAGAATACGGCGCTTCCTCATATTGGTTGTTTATTATATCGTCGTATTCTTCCGCCGTGCCGGCGTCGCCGTTTATAATATCATTCATAATATTATAGAGATCGTCAATACGCGGTCTATTTCTGCCCAGCAGGTCTGAAAGATCCTGGTAATCCGCGAGATCCGCTTCTATAGTGTTCAGCATGGTATTATAAAATCCGAGTTTATCCCTAGCCTCTTGAACAACGCTCTCATAAAACAGCGCGTTGCTGTCCGCGTAATCGAGATATTCTTCAAACGCCGCAAGTTCATTGTCCCTTAAATCCGTGATCAGCGGTTGTGTAATCTCAGATATTAACAGTTCGCACCGGTCGATCATATCGCTGGTATCCCTTAATCTCTCCGCGTAAAGAGCAAGTTCCGCGGGATCGGCAGGAAGCGCCGTTTGCAAGCTCGAGGCGCTGACGGTGTCCGGGAAAACCCAACCCGGTTCCTTTATCCTGTTAATATATAGGGCGTCCTCGTTAGTATAAATTCCCCCGTACGCGCTTTCATAAACATCCAAACACTTCTTGAACAGCCGGTTGATCTCCATGTCCAAAAGAGTTTGTCTGTCAATAAAATCCACTATATTAAATGACTTTTTAAAGCCTTCGGTCAATTCCTGAAATTGATCGGAATTTTCACCTGAAATAAGACGCCCGTAATAATTCTCCAAGCCGATATCCAAAGGCGCCAGATATTTTGTATATTCCAGTACTTGAGTCTTCAGCAAATCCGGATCGGAAAGCGTCAGCGGGTTGTTCCTATTGATTTCCAAAGCGTCCGGATCAATCACATATTTAAATAAATGAAACCCGTCCACATCATCAGGCGGGTTCAAATTGGTCAGTGTCAAATCCCTGATACTATCTTTAAGCTCCCCTGCGCTTTTATCTATATAAAGAAGCCCATACTGTGACTTCAAGCGTTCACTGTAGCCGGCCAGCGCGGATAACGCGGCGGAATTCACGGCGCGCACAATCTGCGCCCTCGCGGTAAACAGGCGGGTAAAATCAATTACGGCTGTTATTACCAGGACAAATATCAAAAACATCAGGCATAAGAATACAGTAATTGAGGATTGATAGCGTCGATTCATCACGGGAAAGTTCCTTTCGTAAAGAGATCGGCTATATATGCCGAAAGAAATGTATCCAACTCGTTATCCCAGACAAAATTAGGACTGTCTGTGGTCCGCGCGGTGAGTATCGCGCATTTGCCGTCCGTTTCCCGGATGTACTGGGATGGATTTATGACGGAGGCAATCCCGCTTGAATTCACCGTGAGGGCGTTAATGTCAAGAAACGTTTCAGTCGTCAGCTCTCCCCGTATCATTACGGATGTTCCCAAATCAACGGAGATGGAATCCGCGCTCAGTTTAAATATGTTAATCCTCTCCAGAACCTCGTTGACACTGTCTAATAAATGATTATCGCTAATGTAGTTGACCCTGCCGTAAACAGTATTATCCCTCAAGTCATAGATAACTGAGCTGTCCGTATATTCTTTAATATCCGCAATATCACCCGCGATATTCTCGGCGTTCAAATTCATGACCGTCAGTTGTATGGAACTCTGATACATTACCAACACAATAAACAACACGGCGAACATCGCGCTGAATACAATTGGCAGCGCTAAAGCTGTTTCAACTGTAATACTGGCTTTCAGTCCACCGTGTGTTTTCATGCTTACCCTCTCCCTATAGCATACCGCCGGCTCTCAGCCAAGACCGTCAATCAATAACTGCGTCTTTTCTATGGCTCCATTCAGCCATGCGCTCAACTGAGTCTGCAAAACAGCTATCAAGCCTACCAAAACAAGCAGGATCAACACCAGTTCCACTGTCTGAAGCCCGTCCTCTTCCTTCCACAACTCCTGTAAAAAACTCTTCAAAATAAATCCCCCCATAGAATATTAAGAGTAAAAGCCAAATACCACGACGTTTATTATGTCAAAAATTCATAGACGCGAATACAGGGTATATAACCAGCAATAAAACCGAAACCAATGACAGGATCATGGGAAATACCAGCTTTGTTCCCGCCTCTTCTCCTCTGCGGCGTATTTCAGCCTTATGAAGCTGCCACACGTCGGAAACCTGCTCTTTTAGCAGCACTAGCAAATCATCCGTGCCCCTGCGCAAATTCTGAATGACCAGTGATGAAAATTTCATGGTTTCCGGGATACGGCATCGCAATCCAAAGTCCTCATAGGCATACACCTCCGCCTTCCCCAAGTCGATTTCCCTGACAGCGGTTTCCAGTTCGGCGTAAATTGGACGACCGTCGAAGGTCTTGGCGGTATTATGGTTGTCTTCCAGTATCTTTTTAAACGAGTCATAGGTGGTCAAACCGCAGCTTAACAACAGAACATATTTACTGATAAACTCGGGAAAATCCCTTTTTATGAGTTCACGCCTTTTCTTAATATGTTTTTCAACATCCGAATCCATGCTAATAAAGGCTAGCGCGGCAACGAACAAACCTCCGATGAATATAATGTATTGGAAGTTGTCCGCGCTTACTTCCGACTCCGACCATGATACCTCCGAATCCTCAATCAGCGCGGGCATTTCTATTGAAGCACTGTTTATCGCGTCCGAATTATTGCTGTTAATTTGCCGCACAGTCTCGTCCAGCGCGTCTATTGGGTTTACCTCAACAGCGGCAGGCAGGATCTTCACGCTGAACGACGAGGTTTGCTTAATGACCTCGCCCTTGGATACAAGCAGACTCACGCGCAAAACAGGCGGCTCAGTTACCTCCGGCTCTGGCTGGGTCAGCTCGCCGCTTTCCGAGATGTAAGCCTGCTCCGATTCGGTTTTTAATACAATCCCACAGCCCAGAGGAGACGCGTAACCCCTGAAATCAAGCCCGGCGGATATCCCGTTTTCAAATATTCTCTTATTAGCTTTGATAAAATTCTCTTCCAGGTCTTTAACCGTCAGATCCACACAGGTTTCATCGACGGGAATTTGCATGGGCACTTTAATGTCATAAGATTTAGCCGTTTTACCGCCGCCGCTCCTGATTTCCGCTTCAACACTAATATCGGCGGCGCCGTTTTTATAGGTGTCCGGATTAAACTCCGGCCTGAATATAATATTACCGCTCATTGAAACAAGCCGCTCCTCAAGCGAGGCGTTGAGGCTCCGCAGATTCGTATATAAAGCAAACAAGCTGATAATAATCAGAAACACCATTGCCGTTGAAATCTTATTCGCTATGTGTATCCTCAGATAAAACAGCGCGTATTTTTCACCATACAATTCGGAAAAGCTTTCTCTCAATTTCCTGTCGCCGTTGGAATAGGTATATTTAATCATATCCATAACACGCAGACCCGCGGGCAGCATGAAGAAAAACGCGTAATCCTTCCCATTCAGCGGTTTTATCATATCCCGATACTTACCGTGGCTGAATATATACAATATCAGTACAACCGCGATAATTAACACCGATAACCCTATGATAATCAAACTGGCGATCACCGCGGAGCCCCCTTACAATTCAATCTTCATAATCCATTGGGAGATCAGGTAAGACACGAGCATTATTCCCAGCACAATGGTCATTACAATATGACCGTCGATCGTTGTAAACATGGGTTCGATAAAATCACCGGCAATCAGCGAAAGAAGGGCTACAAATCCCACCGGCGCCGCGGACAGAAGCCGCTGCTCCAATTTCTTGCCGGAAACCAGCGTTTCTATCTCTTTATCAATCTCAATCTTATCGTTTATCATCGTAATGGAATTTCTGACAATATCAACACTTCTGCCTCCGGTGCGGTTAGCGGAGACAAATACATCCACAAAATCCGTCACGCAAGGCAGCTTGGCGCGTCTGGCGAAATTCAGCAGCGACTCTTCCAGCTCGACGCCGTTCTTTTTCTTCAGCACAATGGCGCTTAATTCATCAATAATCATTACCTTCTCATAAGGATACAGGATACGCAGATCCCTTACGGCTTCCTCAAAGGCTTTTTCAATAACTATGCCGGAACCCAGCGATGAGGCCAAGGATGTCAGGGCGTCCCTGAATTGGTACATAAGTTCATTTTTGCGCTTTTTTATAATATTATTCTTAAAAACATTAACCAACGCGAACGCGGACATTGAAAACAGAAGACAGAGGGCAAAGTTCCTGTAAAAGACATAGGCGAGCAAAAACATACCGGACCAGGAAAGCGCGAAGTATTTGGCGTACTCAAACGGCGACATCTTATACGCGTTATAGTCATCAATGAGTTCGGGCACGTTCTGATACCGCGAGTTTGACGCTGACTTTTTTTTGTTTAACGGGAAATGCGCGTCCATATAGCCCTCCCCTCCCCTACAGAACGATACCGGCTTTCTTCAATTTACCTGTCTGCTGAAGCTGACCGACATTCTTCAGTTCACCGACGACTTTGCCGCGATGATCCTCGGTTTGTTCCAGGAATTCATACAGTTTATTCATTCGGACCACACCGCTGCTATAATCTAAAACCTCACTTATCTCAAGCACCTTGCGGCTCTTGTCCCGCAATCTGCCCAGGAAGATCATAATATCCAGGGAGGACGCTATCTGTCTCTTGACTGATTCCAATGGAAAGTCCGAATCCGAGAGAATCATAGTCTCAAGCCGCGACAGCATATCCTGCGTTGAGTTGGCGTGGCCGGTGGATAATGAACCGTCATGGCCGGTATTCATGGCCTGAAGCATGTCCAGCGCTTCGGGGCCGCGCACTTCGCCGACTATAATGCGGTCGGGCCGCATACGCAGCGAGCTTTTTATCAGGGCGCGTATACTGATCTCCGTACCGCTGGAGGCGGTGGCGTTCTTTGTTTCCAAACTTACCAGGTTTGGCACGTTCACTATCCGCAGTTCCGCGGAATCCTCGATAGTAATGATTCGTTCGTCACGGGGGATGCAATTGCACAGCGCGTTCAGAAATGTCGTTTTACCCGTACCCGTGCCGCCCACGACAAATATGTTGTATTTAGCTATAACCAGCTTATGTAAAAATTCCGCCGCTTCGTCGCTTATCGCGTGCCAGTCCAGTAATTGTTCCAATGTCATCGCTATCGCGGGGAATTTTCGTATGGTAATAACCGGGCCTGTTAAGGAAACGGGCGGAAGGACTATGCTTACGCGTGAACCGTCAATAAGGCGGGCGTCCACAATCGGGGAACTCTGATTAACCTCGCGCCCGACCTCCTTAACGATTTTGTTAATAATCGACAGCAGATCTTCCTCGGAATCAAACCTGACGTCGGAATGCTCAATACGCCCGTCACGCTCCAAATATACGTTATCCTTTCCGTTAACCATGATTTCGGTGACGGATTCATCCTCTATCAGAGGCTGCAGCGGACCCAAGCGCCTCAGTGAGTTGAAGATTATCGTTTCGAGGCTGCTCCGTTCCACTACGGTCAGGTAGACTTTCCGCGTTTCCTCAAACACAATCTCGGAAATGATGTTCAACGCCACTTGATCGGAGATGTTAGAGCCTAACGATATTATTTTATCGAAGCAAGACTTTTTTATGGATTTAAATAAAGCCCGCTTATTCAGACTGTCTTTATTGGCGTCCAATGAATCAACTCCTGACCTCATCAAGCATTGACGACAGCTTACCCAACTCCCCCCAAAACGGACGGCGTTTTATATCCGGCATGGCAAGGTTCAGCAGAGGCTCGCTGTCCTCCGGCAGGGTCGTAAAGATGTTAATTTCCGTATGGGGCTGGAAGCCCTTGTATTTGTTTAATACATAAATAAACTTCTTAAGCAGTATTTCATCGTCTATCTGCGCCAGATCATGCGCCAGACGGTTCATCTTAAGCACGGACACGCGGTCGTCCAGAACAGGGGCAATAACTTTATTGCAAGCCGAGAGGACTTCCAGGATCTGTTCGTCCAAATGCGACGGCATATCTATAACTACCTTGTTAAATATACCAAACAGCACTAATGCTTTCAGGAAGGCGGCCCATTTCGCGGGCTCAATTTTATTGAGATCCACAAAACACAAAGGGCTGTTTAAGAAATTTACGTTCAGATTAACATCCGTTATCAGCATCCTGTTTAGGTTGGCCAGCAGTTCACTGTCCCCCTTATGTACGAAATAGAGGAAATCTGACATATTGTACCGCGACGATCCCGATAACAACTGCTCGGTATATTGGAACTGTTCCAGTGAAAAATACAGAACCTTATCCTTTGCGGCTAAGCGCGACGCGAGAAGGGAAGCGATGGTCGTCTTACCGCTGCCGCCAATCGGCGAGAATACGCCGATAATTTCGCATTCGGCGTTTATCTGGCTTATGTCAAACTCATCCGGCACCGCCTCGGCGTAAGCGCGTGATATTGCGTGAACAATGGCGTCACCGGACTGATACTTCTTAATAACCGGATATTTCTCCAGTTGAATGGGTATGACTCCATTGGAGAGAATCATAATGACCGAGGCGCAATTCTTAATTCTGTCAGTATAGGCGTCGGGAGTAATCAGCAGTATGTCCACTTTGCGATCATAATTGTCGGCGAACGCCCTTACTCCGTCGGAATTAGCCGCGGTATTTATGATAAATTTATCCGAATGATTATTCCGCAGGAAACGCTCAAAGTTTTCCAGATAACTTGCATCATTGTCGGTAATCAGGATGTTTTTCTTAGCCACGGCACCCTCCCTACTCTAAAAAGCGGCTTGATAGTTTTTGCACATTAAGAATAATTTGTTATTATAGTGAATTAGATTGTTGATGTTAGTATTATATATTATTGTAGCGCGCTTTGTCAATAGATGTCGTAAAAAACCGTTATACAGTCCCCATGGACTTGATTTACATTTTGTTAACAAAAATTTTTTAATTTGATAATGTCTCGTAGATCAACAAAACAAATATGAATTAATTCCGAGATATATATCAGTGCTTGTCGAGGTATATATGCCGGCTGTAAGGCACTCGGAAGAAACAAACGCAATCAAATAAGCCGCGAGCCTTTAACGAATAATATCAGCGGCTTCCCCTCCCCAAATAGCAAAAACACCCTGCCGGAAAACGGCAAGGTGTTTTTTTGCTGGGCGCGTAATATTACAGCGTACCCGGATTATTAAACTGCGTCACATTAATAGCGTGGCTGACCGACAAACTCCTAATGGTCTCCTGCTGCTGGGCAATCTGATAATAGAGCTGATCCAACTCCAACTTGGTGATCTTCCCCAGCTCAGCCTGCTTAACCTTCAGCGGAAGCTGCAAATTAAGGGCTTCCAACGCCAATATGGCGTTATCGTATGAGATCTCTTGATTCTTTATATTGTTATACGCGTTAACTACCTTCTGCTCTATACCCCTTTGCGTCTCATACAACGAACGCTCCGCCTGCTGCAGGTTTCTGTCCAGCGACTCCTCTGTGTCCGTGGAAACCTCCGAGTCATACATATCTATCTTGTATTGCGCGACCTCGACATTCCCCTGCTGGTTTACCAAGCTGGGGTCACTCCTGAGCGCGGTATCGACCGCCCCGGCTATACTGATCTCGCCTAACGGCGTGTAGTGAAGATCCAGAACCAGATCATACTGCTTGGTTAGCGTATAGCCCAGCAGCTTGTTCAGTGAAACAAACGCGTTGTCTATGGCGATCTTCTGGGTCTCCCGCGACGCCAATTTCTGGTTATAGCTGTTGGTCTGCGTATCGTAATCTATCTTGCTTATATATCCCAGGTTGTATTTAATCTTCGCGATGTCAAGCTGCCTCTTCTGTATGGACAGCGACTGATCCGCGAGCGTGAGCGCGTTCTGGGCGTTGATTATCGAAGCGAACAGGTTCATGACGGAGATACGCAGCTTATCCACAGCCAGGTTCGCGTTATTATTGGTTTGGGTGTTCTGCGTTTCCATCTGCATGATCTGCACGGCCAGGCTTAACACCTTGCCATAGTCCGTTTCCAGTTGAAACTGTTCTTTCAGCGAATCCAAACTCTCATTATTTGAAATCAAACTGTCATCATAGCTTTTTAAATCGTTGCTGGCGGCAATCGCGGCTTCCACCGCCTGATCGACTGTCAGACGTTCCAAAACAGCCGGCGCCTGCCCGAATACGGGCGTAACCATTACCAGGCACATCAAGGCCGCCGATACAATCCTCTTCATTATCCTTAACCCCCCATGTTCTAACCCGCGGATTTGAACCTGACCACAATTTGCGTCCCCTGCCCCAGCTCACTCTCCACCTCGATAGCCGCGTCATGCATCTTGACGATCCACGCCGCGATGGAAAGGCCAAGGCCCGTCCCCGGCGCTTGAGTTTTATTGGTACGCGATTTGTCGGCCCGGTAAAACCGCTCGAATATATACGGCAGATCCTCCTGATTGATGCCTATGCCCTCGTCTTTTATTCGCATACACACCTGACCGTTTTCATTATAAATATCAATCCATATATGATCCTCGGACGATTTGGAATACTTAACCGCGTTCTCCGTAAAGATCCATAGCAACTGTTTTATAAGATCATAATCGCCCTCGATAATATCCGTGCCCGATGTGGTCAGCGCGACGGCGTTCTTTCGCTCCGTAAGCCCCATCTCTTTTATGACCTCTTCGGCTATCTGTCTCAGTCGCAGCGGCTGGTTCGTGATCTGAACCTTGTTCTGCTCCGCTTTCGCCATTAACAACAGGCGTTTAACAAGCTGCCCCATATGCGCGGTTTCCGCCTTTATGGAGTCTATAGATTCCTGTAAAACGCTGGCGTCGTTTTTACCCCACCTATCCAGCAGATTGGCGTAGCCCTGAATAACAGATATAGGCGTGCGCAGCTCATGCGACGCGTCGGCCACGAATTGCTTCTGCTGTCGGAACGAGGTTTCCAACCGGGATATCATATCGTTAATCGTTATGGCTAATTCTTTTATCTCGTCGTCCGGGCCGTTCGTCTCTATCCGCTGACTTAAATCCTCAACGCCGATGCGTTCCGCGG
The DNA here is from genome assembly GCA_031269415.1 of Clostridiales bacterium. GTDB lineage: Bacteria > Bacillota > Clostridia > Lachnospirales > WQUN01 > JAISZF01. The sequence goes on along the minus strand of JAISZF010000014.1, from coordinate 284 downwards.
TCTGGGTGATCCGGCGTATCGGGCGCAGGGTCACGCGGCTGATTGTCCTGCCGAGGAGGTACGAACCCATAACCCCGAATATTATTATCAGCGCGTAAACCGCCGTAATGATATTGATGATTCGATTTTCGCGATCATAGTTCCTGAACACGCGGATTAAAAACTGTCTGCCCCCATACGAGGCAATCTTCTCGTCGAACAGGTATTTTACCGATTGAATCACCACATACTGCCCCGGCTTTGGGTCATAAGTATATACATCCATCGAGAACGGGAACAGCAGG
>JAISZF010000255.1 GCA_031269415.1 Clostridiales bacterium | reverse complement strand
GACGAGGAAACGCCGCCGGATATCAGTTATGTATATAATTTTGAAACCCCCAAATGCCCGCGGGTTCTCGAACTGCCCGCCGGGATGGGGCGTAAGCTGCGAGAGCAGATGGATGAACTGATTAACCGTCTCTTATACGAACTGCCTCTGCTGTATTCCAATCGTGAGTTTGAATCTCAAAAAGCGGAAATCGTTCGCGTCTATCAGGAAAAACGCGACGAGGTCATCAAGCTTATCACCGAGGAAGCTCGCGAGCAAAATTTCGGCGTGAAAAACACGAACAGCGGCATCTATTTCATGCCGATTGTGGCCGGCGAGGTGATCAGCGAGGAACAGTACGACGCGCTCTCTCAGGAGCAAAAGGACGAGATTTCTTCCGATTCCGAAACCATACAGAAGAAAGCCGCGGAGGCCATGCGTCAGATCAAGGATTTTGAGAGGCAGACCCGTAAAGACGTCGAGGAGATGGAGTATGCAATAGGGTTGTTCGCCGTGGGTCGCCATATTAACGCCATTTTGGATGAATACGCGGATAACGCGCGTATTGTGGAGTATCTGCTGGCGGTTAAGGAAGACATCCTGGATCATATTGCCGACTTTATCGCCGAGGAAACCGAAGAAGAGGAGAATATGCAGAACTATCTGCCGTGGTACAGCAAAAGGAACCCGGAGGATGTGTTCAGCAAATATAAAATAAACCTGATTTCCGATAACTCAAAGATCAAAGGCGCTCCGGTCGTGGTGGATTTTAACCCCACGTACGCTAATCTGGTCGGGGAAATAGAATACGACAATGAATTCGGCAATTTTTCGACAGATTTTATGAAGATAAAGCCCGGACTGCTGCATAAAGCCAACGGAGGCTATCTGATATTGCAGGCTCAGGATCTCTTAAGCAATTATCACTCGTGGGAAACACTGCGGCGCGTCCTATTGACAGGCGAGATAGTTATAGAGCCGATGCGCGAGTTTACCACTGGCGTGGCGGTTTCAGGCATAAAGCCGCAGCCGGTGAGCGTGAACGTTAAGGTGATTCTGGTAGGTTCCGACTATCTATATGAAGCGCTTTATGACTTCGATAAGGATTTTCAAAAACTCTTTAAAATCCGCGTGGATTTTGACTATGAAATGCGCGTAAGCGAAGAGAACGTAAATTTGGTCTGTCAGTTTGTCAAGAATTTTGTGAATAGGGAACGTGCCCCGGAATTTCACGCCCGAGCCGTCGCCCGCGTCATAGAAATGTCTATGCGGATGGCGGAACGGCAGGATCGTCTGAGCTCCTGCTTTAACCGTATCGCCGAATTACTGGCGGAATCGGTGGAATGGGCGCGGTTGGACGGAAACGTCGGCCTGATCATGGAGAAGCATGTATTAAAAGCGGTCGGTCAGCGGGAATACCGTATGAACATGTACGAGGAAAAACTCTGGGACATGATTGATGACAACATGATACTAATCGATTCGGAAGGGCTTAAGATTGGTCAATTGAACGGCTTGGCCGTGCTGGATATGGGCGACTACGTGTTCGGCCAGCCGACGCGTATCACCGCCACAACGTACGTGGGCAAGGCGGGAATAGTGAATATTGAGAAGGAAGCCGAGATGTCCGGCAGCATACACGAAAAGGGCGTGCAGGTGTTAATCGGATACCTGGGGCAGACCTACGCTCAGGAATTTCCGCTGTCGCTTTCGTGCAGGGTGTGTTTTGAGCAGAATTACAGCGGTATAGACGGTGACAGCGCCTCCAGTACGGAGTTATACGCGATATTGTCCAGCCTGTCCGGTCTGCCCATCCGACAGGAGATCGCGGTGACGGGCTCCATTAATCAGCGCGGGGAGATTCAGCCAATAGGCGGGGTTTCCTATAAGATAGAAGGCTTTTTTGAATTCTGCCGTAAACGCGGTTTGACCGGAAGTCAGGGCGTAATAATACCCATGCGGAACGTACGTGACTTAATGCTGAAAGACGGCGTAATCGAAGCGGTTAAGGAAAAACGCTTCCATATATACGCCATAGAGCATGTGAACGAGGGTATTGAGATCTTAACCGGCACGCCCGCCGGCGTCAAGAACGATAAGGGTAAATACCCCACGGAATCGGTTCACGGCAGGGTTATGAAGAAATTGAAGGATTTTCATCGGAAGGCGCTGGAGGAGTAAGCCAGCGTTTCCCATCTTTAGAGTATCGCGTTAACCGAGGGGGAGTTTGCTTGAAGAAATGGCTCATATCCGCCGCGGCGTCCTGCCTGATTGCCTTATCGGTCGCGGCGTGCGCAAATAATCAGCCGCCGGCTAACAGCGCCGCGTCTAACCTGCCGGCTATTGAGACGCAGACCGCTACCCCGGGTCCGACAAAGCCGCCGGATCCCACAGTTCCGCCGCCGTCCGACACGTCCGAGTCAGCGAAGGCGGAAACCGTACTCGATCTGCCGCGGGACGAAACGCTTTATTTCGGCGGCAGGCAGCAGGGATCCGTCGTGAGCTGGAATCCGTATTCAGGCGGCGGTAATAACGCTATGGTTTTCGAAAGCAACGCGTCCGCGCGCTTAACCGTCTTTGAAACCCTGTATATGTATAATCCGCTGGACGGCCGCATGCGTTCCCTTCTGGCGTCCGGTCAGCCGGAATGGAACGCGGGCCGGACGGAACTGACTGTCAGAATGAACCCCGACGCCGAATGGAATGACGGAACCCCTGTAACCGCCGAGGATGTGGCTTATACATTCGCCTCGCATTTGAAGTATGAGACAGACGCGGGTCTGCGTTTCAAGGATTATATAGACGCCGTTGAAGCCGCGGACGGCGCGGTTGTGCTGAAAGCAAAGCTGACTCCGGACGGCGCGGCGGTTAACCCATACCTGCTGGAAGACTATGTTTGCAGGCAGTATGTCGTTCAAATGGCGTGGACGAGGGTATTGGAAGCCCGCGCCACGACGTCCCGGGCGTTTAAGGACGACAGGGGTGAGGACGCCGTATCGAGCGGGCCGTACAGGAGGTATTACGACGACGATCAAAGCGTGGTTTTAGTCCGCGACGAGGGTTATTGGGGCGCGAAGCTCTGGGGTAAGCTGCCGGCTCCGAAATATCTGGCTCATGTCATATACGCTGACGACTCCGCGACGAGACAGGCTTTTGTAAACGGTAATATAGACGTTAACCAGCAATTCATCCCCGATGGGCAGAACCTTTGGAGTGACGGCGTGCTGCCGGTTTCCGCCTGGCTGGATCAGCCTCCGTACGGGCTGTGCACAGTTATGCCCGCCGCTTGGTTCAATATTAAGAGTTATGGACTGGATCAGGCTGTCGTGCGCAGAGCCATCGCCTTCGCGGTGGACTATGACGCGATCAACCAAGAAGCCATGGCAGGTCAGTCCGAAACGTTTACACAGACGCCACCCTCGTTGATGAACCCGACCGACGCCGAGCAGGAACTGTATGATCACGAATCGGTCAATGCCTTGCAATGGACAGGCCATGACACCGAAGGCGCTAAAAAATTGCTGGACGACGCGGGTATTGTGGATACCAACGGGGACGGCAACCGCGAGTACAACGGCGTTGAGCTTGAATACAAAGCCTACTGTCCGGACGGCTGGCCGTATTGGCGCGCCGCGATGGAGATTGTCGCGGACGCCGGCGGGGATATTGGCATTAACATAGAAGTGAGTTCTCAGGCGTGGGGCGTATATCAAGCCGTTATAGCGGACAGGGATCAAACTGTCTATGACATCTTTATGTATGCCTCCGACAGCACAGGCCCGGCCTATCCATGGGCGCGCGTACGCGAGCGCCTGGGTTCGGCGTCAGTCGGGAGCGATATTAACTGGGCCGGGAACCTTGGCGGATACTTAAACCCGCGCGCCGATGAAATCATCAGGGCTATACCATATGAAACCGACCCAGTGCGGCTGAGGGAACTACATACCGAGGCGGTAAGCATATATCTGACAGACGTTCCGTCCTTTACGCTTATGTACAAGCCTGAATTCTACCACACGGTGAACGAAACCGTATGGACGGGCTTCCCAAAAGGCGACGCCGGCCAGAGCGTGCCCCCGTCAGGCTGTACGGATGGATATGGGATTGCCGCGCTGTATAATCTCAGGCTTGCGCGATAAATATTTGTCTCAAACAAGAAAACGCGCCGGTTGAGCCGCCACTGTCTGGCGGACGTAATCGACGCGTTTTTGCTATATATGAAGTCCTATAAAGCAATTTATTATTTTTGTTCTGATTCTGGAATCCTGTTCTTTTTCCTCCATCGCACACATTCCGTAAGCAGATATTCGATCTGCCCGTTGATCGAGCGGAAGTCTTCCTCGGCCCAAACGGCCAGTTCTTTCCATAAGGTATCAGATACGCGCAGGGTGGATTCCTTGATGATTTTGCCAAGCTCACGCATGAATCCGAGGTCGAGCCGGACAGCGTGGTCGTCCTTACCGCCGAGGAAATTGAGAAACTCATCCACGACGATGAGGTAGCCCTTGCCCGGGTACTTTGAGGCGAATATCTCCATCATGTCGCGGAGCGTGTCCTTGTTGCCCGTCACGCTGTCCGCGCTTGGATAGTTGTATGTCAAGCCGCGAGCCTTGAAGTCTTTCTGGACTTTGTTCAGGATGATTTCCCGAAGCGGTGTGGTGACCGCGCCAAACTCAATGCGGATGACATGGAAACGCCCGGCGATGACTTCCGCGTCCTTCGCGAAACTCTGATTGCGGAGGTGGGTCAAGTTTGCCTTGTCAAGCGCGATGGCGGAAATGACGGACATCAGGTGTGATTTACCTGTTCCGTAGTTGCCGACGAGCAATACGCCCTTATTGTCCACCACGTCGTCAAGGCGAAGCTGCGAGAGCATATTGTTCTTGATTTGCCCTGCCATGTTGTCCGACATGACATAGCTTCTAACCCGACAAGCGAGCGGGCAAGCGGCAGATTCAGGCTGACTGTCGGTAGCCCGCGCCCGTTATTGCCTCGCTGAAATCGGCGCGGCTGCCGCACAGCAAGACGGGCGGGGACAGTCGCGGCAGTTCTTTGGACACCAATGATCGGCTATTGTAGATTCTCCCCATCGCTTTAACACCTCGCTTCTCTACTCCTGCTCCGGGAAAATTCAATTGTCTATGATTGTAGCGGATTCGGATTCAAACATCAATGATAAACAGAGCGAACACGCAAAATTTCAGTAAACGCAAACGCTTGTATTGCGATATGCCATGTGCGCAAATTGTTTACAGCGTCGAGCCATCTCCCGTACTAAAAAACAGGCGGAGGCTCGTGGTTTTCCACCGCGGCGTTCGCCTGTTTTGAAAAGTTGGCATGACAACGAAAACTTACGTTCAATCAAGCGGAGTATCGAACAGCTTACCCGTGTGGAATCGCCAAGACGGAAACTCGAACGTACTCATGATATAGAGTGGTAAAGAAAAAGCGTCGGCGCGCGCTTCAATCTATTTCAATCCACACCCGGGTGTGAACTCAGATGACAATGCGCTTCACTCCGCGATCTATTATATCAAACACACTCTCATTAATTAACAAAAGCAATTTTTTCAGTTAACTTCTCGGCCTTTTCACCGGTGCCCTTGCCTCCGTATCGCTCAAAAAGGCTGATAAACATTTTCTTCATTTCAGAGTCTCCATTTGTCTCAAGAGGCTTGCCGTAAAAAACATGATCAAGCCATCCAAAAATCGTTGCCTGGGCGTATGTCAGCCCACCCATTTGGCAATGGCTTGAAGCGCCCTCCCGCCTTGTGAAAAGACGCGTAAAACGCCGACAATCAAGCGAACCAATATAATCAAGCAAGCTTGTTACAATTTCCGGGCTTGGCGCGGCCGCGTCCACAATATCGTCCTCGCTGAACATAAACAACATGGATTTTCCTTTTAATAATTCCTCATAACCAAGCAATGTGAATTTTTCATAAGCGGCCACCCACTCATGCGCCGAGTTAATACCTAAAGTCCATGATGAATGGTGGAATGACCATCGCGCGGGTCCATTTATTTTCATCATCAAGTTAAATGACTTATCCATAAAGGCGTCGTTCTTTAGCAGACCTTTCATCCCTGCCTTCGCGGAGGCCCCGCAGTCCACAACCAAGGTATTGGGTATACAAGCCTTAACACGCGGGTCGATCGCGCCTCTTACGCACAAATATCCGCCCATGGAATAACCGATAATAGCTATTTTTTCTTTGTCTATATCATTTCTGCTTATAAGGTAGTCAACGGCCGCTGCAACAGGTTTTTCATAGTCCGGCCGGAAAGTAAGACCGGGGTTATTCATGAGAGCTCCCCATTGCCCCGGTCCCTCAAATATCAGACAGTTCCAGCCATAATTTCGCGCTGCTGAGCCAATCCAGCAATAGACTTCTTCCATCGTGGAATCAAAACCGCCAAGCGCAATCAGGGTTGGCCGGCTTTCCATGCCGGATGAAACAAAATAACCGGGAAGAACAGCGTCTTCAAACGGAATATCCACCCGCTCAATCGGATATTCCATCAGATCAATCATTCCGTAAAAGGTTTCCTTGCTTTTTTCCCACAGATTCCTGTGTCGGGGATCCGTGTGAACTGTGTAGAAAACAGACATGCGGTAATAGTTGCTAGCGCGCGTGAACGCTTTTCCCGCGCTTATTCTATCACCGTTTTTCAACTGGCTACGCGCGTAGTCCGCCGTATAATCCGCGGTTTTTGTCCATTCCGCCGTCCAGCTCTCAAAATCATTATCCTTGATTCTATCCATCGTTTCCATACACTCTCCAAATTCAGCCGCGTCAGCGTGCTGAGTGGATAGACCGCGGATAAGCTCATAATTAAAGCCGCCTACTATTTTATTACTAAAATCGACCTTCATAGTATTGCCCCCTGATAGTTTTGAAATATTATATATCTGATTTCATATTATCAGTCCGAGAACGATTTGTCAATATGTTTTGAAATTTTATTTACAATATTTCAAAACAATGTTATAATAAAATTGGGTGATGATGTTGAATGGCTATGAAAAAAGGACAATGAAAAAAAGGGAAGCTATTATTAACGCGGCGCGGGAACTATTCACCGAGCGCGGAATAATAAATGTGAATATAAGTGAAATCGCGAATAAAGCAAACGTCTCTCAAGTCACAATATATAATTATTTTGGAGATAAAAACGCGCTGGCGAAAGAGGCGTTTGTATCTTATATCGAAGCGGCTATCAGTAAGTATGTACAAATTATCGACAGCGAACTTCCTTTTACTGAAAAACTGGAATGTATCATACAAGACAAACGCGATATGGTAAATGAAATTGTATCCTCGTATTTCAGTGAACAAATATGGGAAGATAAGACTCTGCGGCTGATTTTCCAGGACACGCTGAAGGAAAAAGCAATGAGCTTGTATACTAAATTTTTAGAAACGGGAAAAAAAGAAGGCTTCATTGACAAAAGCATACCCAATGAAGCGATTCTGGATTATTTTATGGCTTCGATGCAAATCTATCAACGCTCTGATTTCATAATGACCGACAGCGAATACAAGTTAGGAATAATGAAACTCTTTCTATACGGGTTAATTGGCAATCCAAATAAATAATTCATTATGGTGTCGTTCAGTCACTGTCCAATATAATAGTAAAAGGCCCGTCGTTCACAAGGGCGACCGACATATGCGCGCCGAACACCCCGGACTCCGTCCGTTTAAACCGCTTCCCGCAGGCGTCTGTAAACGCGTCGCAAATACTCTTGGCGTGTTCGGGCGCGCCCGCGTTTGTAAAACTGGGGCGGTTGCCTTTACGCGTATCGGCGTAGAGTGTAAACTGTGAAATCACAAGTACGCCATAGTTCAAATCGGCGGCGGATAGATTTGTTTTGCCGTCCGCGTCCGCGAATATCCTCATCTTGAATATCTTTTCCGCGTATTTTTGGGCGATTTCCTCCGTATCCGCGTCGTTAACGCCCACAAGGGCGACCAGCCCGTTCTCAATACCGCCCACGACTGCGCCGTCAACGGTAACGGACGCCCGCGATACCCGCTGGAGAACAATTCTCATCTAATGGCTATTCCTCCGCGTTTTGATTCTTCATCTCTTCTTCCAATATCCATTTCAATCCACATCCGTGCGTGATCCCGGATGACAATGCGACCCGTGCCGCAATCTATTATATCAAACACAACCGAGTTCGGAAAGAGCCAATTTCTTAATCTGACGCCTCAACTCTAATCAGATATCCTCCGATAATCGTTTCTCACCGTTATGAAAAACATAGGAAAACATAGGAACCCTATATTCTTCTTTAAAGTTCAACCTGATTAAGCAATATACTTAACCATGTCTACCACTTTCGGCTGTAACGACCAGCCACTA
>JAISZF010000205.1 GCA_031269415.1 Clostridiales bacterium | reverse complement strand
ATCTTCATACGTTCCTGTTTCATAAATTGCCTCCTTGTTATTATTCATCTGAATAGATTATCCAGAATTATATACGTTAAGCCCGTTTAAAAGTTTGCTTACGGCGCGATAAAATCCACAATTTCGCTCGTGCCGTAACTATCGGTTTCCGCGGCCGAGTTCGCCGGCTGGCTGGATTCTCCGAGTATGTCGGATATAGCGGCGATTGAAAAAACTATCAGGCTCAGCATTAAAACGGAAAAAACTCCTATACCAATGGCCGCTTTGGAAACAGGCGACAGCTTTCGCTTTTCTCGGATCGCGTTATAATCCTCGGCGATTGGGGCTCCGCTTTCGGTCACGCGCAGGGCCGCCCGAAGCGCGCTATGGAACTCGCCGACGCCGCCGAATTCCAGCCGTCCGGACAAGACTCCGTCAAGCAGACTCCGCGGCTGCGCCGGGATAAACTCGTCTACGGGTATTTGCAGATTTCCGTAAGGAAGACCTGTAAGCATACAGAAAAAACACTGCGCTATGCCTCTGTTCACAGAATTAACGCTCGCGGAGGGATTCGCCATCGTATTAAGACAGAGTTCCCCTCCGTCCGTTAAATATATGGTTTCGGGGGAAACGGTAAAATATACCCCGTTCTGGTGAGCGGACTCGCAATCATCCAACAGGGCGGACATCACGGAAAGCGCCGCTTTGCATGACACCCGCTTATTGTATAATTCCATATAGTCCTTAAGGGATATGCCGTAAAAGCTCTCCCACACGACAAAAATGCCGTTTGCGTCCTCAACATGGATGATTCGGGGTATACGCGGCAGCAGCATATTCTTCAGCGTCCAAAGCCCGCGGTACAGATTCAGATATTTCTGTTCGGACAGGATGGTATGTGTTTGATTCGTGATCGACGCGGAGTAATATTCTGTCATACTATAATGAACATTATATTCGTCCACAATATCATATGTATTGGATAACGCGTCGCAGAATATCTTTTTTTCTATTGTATAAGCCATGATTGACCTGCTTTCGAGGGAAATATTTACAGGTAACAGCATACCACAGCAAATGATTAAGATCCAGAGGGAAATGATCCGCGCGCGCATAAACTTCGGGCGGCGGATTATCCCTGCCAAAGAAGACAACCCGCCGCCCGCCCCCAAAAGTCAAGGGCTTTCTAATCAAATTAATTTTTCGATTGATTTTTAGTAGGAATCAGTATATACTGGCATGTAGGGTAAACCCTACCAGAAGGAGATGTGACAATGCTTTTCAATACAGCCAAAGTTATGTCAAAGGGGCAGATAACTTTGCCGATTGACATTCGTCAAAAACTGAAATTGCGGACAGGCGACCGAGTGGCTCTGATTTACGAAAACGACAGAGTCATTATGATGAACCCCGCCATATATGCTATGGAGAATTTCACTCAGGCTATGGATGGGGAGTGGGAAAAAGCAGGGATAAAGAGCGAGGATGACATCCTTGAACTTTGCCGTGAAGTCCGTGAGGAAATCGAGGGCAGATGAGGAAAATCCTTATCGACACCAACATCCTTATATCTGCCGCGTATTCAAAGAAAGGTCTGCCAAGGCAGGCGTTTGACAAAGCTGTGTCATCGCCGCTTTATCATTGTTTGATTTGTGAGCAGACACTTGAGGAGTTTTGGCGAATTGCCAACCGAAAATTCCCAGAGCGTATTGGCGATTTTGAAAGCTTCATGGCACAAGCCTTGCTTATGATGGAAGCTATCCTCGTACCGACCGATGCCTATGATGATGAAAAGGAAATCCGCGATGTAAAAGACCGCCCGATTCTGCGGGCTGCCATCAACGCGGGCGTGGATATTCTGCTTACGGGCGACAAAGATTTTACCGAAAGCATGATAACGAATCCCAAGATAATGAAAGCCGCGGAGTTTGTCCGTTTGTAAAAAAATCCACTGACCGCTAAGACAAAAATCCCCGCAAGGCTCCTTTCCAAGCCTTGCGGGGATTTTATGCCCCGCGGGCTATTCTCACGGCTTACGCCGCGCTTGTGCGCGTCTGAAATGCCGTTACGCGCCTACTTCTCAACCATGCGCACCGCGATGACAAGCGCCTGTTCCCGTGTCGCCTTGTTTATACCTTCCTTTCAAATTTTGTATCTGGCGAACCGAGAGATTGAGCCTGTTTGCCGCTGACTTGTTGGTCATCTGTCCCGCTATCACGGCTTTGATACATCACCCGTGACGCGTTAATCAATCTTCACGTTTTTTACGGCTTCATTCGCGAATTCAGTATTGATCATGTCTTTATACGGCACGCGCTTTGCCAGGCTGCCGCTTTCCTCCATAATGTCCTGAAGCAGCGTAAAATCCTTTTCAGTCAAAATCGGATCGGTATTCCAAGAATCGACAGACTTGTAACGTTCCACCATCTTGGCCAAATCGGCTATACTGTATTCTTTGAAATGGGGTTGAATGGCCTCCGCCACAGATTCGGCGGTATTATTTTTAACCCACTGCTCGCCCCGGTAAACGGCGTTTGTGAATTTTTGAACGATATCGGGATGGTCTTTGAGGAATTTCGGGGTAGTCATATATACCGTATAGGGAACCTGCGCTTCCGCGCCTAACGAGGCCACCACATATCCCCTGCCTTCGTTCTCTATGGCGGTGGCGGACGGCTCAAATTCGACCGTATAGTCGCCGCTCCCGCCGACAAAAGCGCCCGCGGTGGTCGTAAAATCGAGGTTTGTGACAATTTCCACGTCTATTCCGGGCTCAACGCCATGGTTTCTCAGGATGTATTCGAGAATCATCTGGGGCATGCCGTAATTCCTGCCGCCGATTATGGTTTTGCCCTTTACGTCCGTCCAGTTGAAATCCTTGTCGTCAGTTCGGGAAACGAAGAAATTACCGGCGCGGCGGGTCAATTGGGCAAATGTTATCGGAAAATCCGATTTGCCCTCGTTGTAGACATAGATGCCCGTTTCGGGACCCAGCAGCGCTATATCGGCGTTTCCGGAGATCAGAGCGGTCATGCATTTATCCGAGCCCTGCGCGACGTCGAGCGTTACATCCAGTCCTTCTTCCTTGAAGAAACCTTTTTCCAACGCGGCGTATTGGGGAGCGTAGAAAATAGAATGCACTGTTTCGTTGAGGCGCACCTTAGCGGCCTCCGCGTCCTTCTTGCACCCGGCGAGCGTTATAAGTGCCAGCGCCGCGAGAAACATCGACAGTATAACCTTTTTCATAGGACCTCCGCCTTTCATGACGCGGCGCGTCTCAATATATCAAGACGCGCCTCAGCCTGTTTATTTTACTATATTCAGCGGAGATGAATCGGTTACAAAGCCGCGTTTATTTCCGGCGCATGGCGTTCAGCACAACCAGCACCTCAACGCCCACGTCCGCGAAAACGGCCATCCACATGCCGGCGTATCCAAACGCGGCCAGAATCAATACCGCGAATTTTACGGCCAGCGCGAAAACGATATTCTGCCGCGCGATACGCATGGTATTTCGAGCGGTTAAAATCGCCTCGGGAATCTTTGACGGCTCGTCGTTCATTATCACTATATCCGCGGCGGTCACGGCCGCGTCTGAACCCACGCCGCCCATCGCCGCGCCAATGTCCGCCCTTGCCAGCACCGGCGCGTCATTTATGCCGTCTCCCGCGAACAATACCTTGGCGCCAGGGTTCTCGCCGTAAATACGCTCCAGCCTTGAAACCTTCTCATGAGGCAGCAGCCCGGCAAAAACCTTAGTTATGCCCAAGCGCGCGCCTACGGCTTCCGCGCTTTCCTTCCGGTCGCCGGACAGCATAACAGTACGTTTGACGCCGATTCGTTTCAGTTCAGCCACAGCGGCGGCGCTGTCCGGCTTTATCTCGTCCGAAACCACGATACAGCCCAGATACTTCCCGCCCGACGCCACATGCGTAACCACGCCGTCCAATGAATTGTCATCCATTGGCTCGAAACCGTGTTCCAGCATCAGTTTGCCGCTGCCCGCCAGTATCCTCCAGTCTGAAACAAAGGCTTCCACACCCATGCCCGTAATTTCCCTGAAGCCCGTTATCTCGGTTTTATCCGCATCTTTGAACCTGGCTTGCGCCGCGGCTATCAATGATTTGGCGACAGGATGCAGCGAATTCTTTTCCGCGAGATAAGCGTGCTTCAGCAGATATGTTTCGCTTAAGCCCGCCGCGGGAAGGATCTTATTGACCCGGAATACGCCCTTGGTGAGCGTGCCTGTCTTGTCGAACACAACCGTGTCGACCTCGCTTAACGCCTGAAGGTAATTACCTCCTTTAACCAAAATGCCCTTCTTGGAACACGCGCCTATACCGCTGAAAAAACTGAGCGGCACGGATACCACTAAGGCGCAGGGGCAGGAAATAACCAGAAAGACAAGCGCGCGGTACACCCATGTATCTATGGGTTCGGAAAAAAGCAGCGGAGGTATCAGCGCGATAACCGCGGCGGCGCTTACGACGATGGGTGTGTATACCTTGGAGAATCTGGTGATGAATCGCTCGGTTGGCGCTTTTTTCGCGCTCGCGTTCTCTACCAGTTCCATAATCTTTGACGCGGTCGACTCGCTCTCCGTTTTGGTAACCCTTACCTTGAGCAATCCCGTGAGGTTAACGGAACCGCTCAATACCTCATCGGAAGGACGCGCTGTACGCGGAACTGATTCCCCCAGAAGCGACGTCATATCCAACTGCGACTGCCCTTCGGTTATCACGCCGTCCAAAGGTATCCTTTCGCCCGGCTTGACAATAAGTATCTCCCCTACCCCAGCCTGTGCGGGCGGTATATCCACGACCTCGCCGGATCTCATTACATAGGCGATGTCCGGCTTTATATTGATGAGAGCCTTTATTGAACGCCTGGAACGATCCACCGCCAGGTCTTGAAAGAATTCGCCGACTTGATAGAAGAGCACAACCGCGGCGGCTTCCGGGTACTGTTTGACTATAAAAGCGCCGACGGCGGCCAGGGTCATAAGAAAATTCTCGTCGAAGAGCTCGCCGCGGAATATATTGGTCACCGCTTTGATAAGTACGTCATAGCCGAAGATGATCAGGCACGCGGCGTATAAGAATAATTCGGCTGTGGGCGGCAAAGCATTTGTCAATGCGAACGCGTACATGACAGCCCCGACGGCCATCCGCGCGAGACGAATTTTACTCTCCCGCGAAAGCCCGATTGCCGCCGTCTCTTTAGCCGCCGAGCTTTTTTCATATACCTTAATATCCGGCTCCAATACGTTCGCTATGCCGCGCACCTGGTTTAAGAGACTGTCTTTCCGCAGATCATGATAGCTGACGCTTAATTCCTGAAGCGCGAAATTCAGATCGGCTGTTTGGACATTCTTCAGGCCGCGAACCTTGTCTTCTATTCTGCCCGCGCAGTGCGGGCAGTTCAAACCGTCAAGCACTATGCTTAATTGCTGTGCCATAATCATAACCCCCCTCAATTAGTCGTAAACTTTTTTATGCAGAATATGTTCCAGCCCTTGCTGCAGGAGTACGGTTACGTGGCTGTCGTCTAAGGAATAGACAATAGTCTTACCGTCTTTCCGGAATTTCACCAGATCGTTCTGCCGCAGCACGCGCAGTTGATGAGATACAGCCGACTGATTAAGATTCAGCGCCTGCACCAGTTCCCCTACGTTCAGCTCGTTTTCCATCAGGGCGTATAGTATTCGGATACGTGTGGAATCGCCAAAGACTTTATAAAAATCCGCTATGTCATAAATCACTGCCTCGGATAACGAGCTTATTTCTGTTTTGCCTTCCATGAACGGCTCCTTTATATAATCATATGAATATGTGTTCATGTATTATAATATGACCTTGCCTCGCTTTTGTCAATAGGTTTTTTGAAAAAAATATTGTCAATGAATGGTTATGCCGTTGTACGGACAAACATTCCATTCAATTTTTGTATTTATTAATAACTCGTGTTATAATTTATCCATAGGGGGTATGTGGAATGAGAAACAAATATGGCGAGCCTAAATCAGGATGTTCCATGCTGATCGGCTGCGGATCTCTGCTTATTGTCGGCATGATCATCTCGCTGATCATAATGTGGACTGCGCTCAGCGCTTACATGCCTGAAATATCCGCGAGGAGCCTTGGAGACCAAGAAGAATTCACGGCCTATTTACAAAGCGTCGTTGAAACCGTAACCGCCGATATAGCAGGGCTGAATCAACATAATTTGAATATATTGTCAAACGCCGCTCAGATTGTTATTCTGTTCATCGTATTTAAACTGATCTACAAACGTCCGTTAAGCCAATTGGGACTGCCGCGTGAAAATTGGCTTAAGCCGCTGGGATTAGGCTGTCTGGCCGCCATCATAGCCATATCGCTTTACGCGCTTATCGTGTATATGTCCGGCGCCGCCATATTCACCGGGTTGGATATATCAAAACTGTATTCGGCCGATATATTGTCCGCGTTTATATTCTTTATCAGCGTTGGATTCTATGAGGAAATCCTGTGCCGCGGCTTTTTAATGACTGTCTTGAAAACAACGCGGAATAATTGGGTGGTAATAGCGGTGCCCGCCGTTATCTTCGGGCTGATGCACTTGATGAACCCGGGGGTTACTTTGCTGGGCATCATAAACATCATACTGATCGGCTTAGCCTTCGCGTATATGTTCATCAAAACAGGTTCCCTCTGGATGCCCATCGGGTTTCATATAATGTGGAATTTTTTCCAGGGAAATATCTACGGTATTCAAGTCAGCGGCCTCGAGGGAACGTCTCTCACGCAATACACGCCAACCGGCCCCGACATACTGACAGGCGGCGCTTTCGGCGCGGAAGGCGGATTAATCTGCACCGTCATAATCATAGCCGTATTGGCTTATATCCATTTTGGCCTTAGCATCAAAGAACCGCCTGTATGGACAACGGACAGCGACCTGCCCTTCAATACCCGGTAGGAGAGGAAAACTCCTCCATGAGATTTTTCGATAATTGCAATTGCGCGCAGATCTGTTATAATGCTAAAATGAACACTCTTCCGAAGGAGCGATAGAATGACAGAGATCAAGATAGATACAGAAGGCGCGGGGCAGGTTAAGTTAGCCGACGAGGTAATAGCGATTATAGCCGGCACGGCGGCGTTGGAGGTTGAGGGCGTCGCGGGTATGGCCGGCAATCTGACGGGGGATATCGCGCATATGCTGGGCCGACGTAATTTAGGCAAGGGCGTCGCCGTGGAGATCGAGGGCGGAGACGTTAATGTCACGCTTAATCTCTTGGGGAAATTCGGCTTTAAACTGCAAGAGGTTTCGGAGTCGGTCCAACGGCGCGTTAAAACGGCCATCGAGAATATGACAGGGCTTAACGCGCGGGAAATAAACATTAATATCACAGGGATACTCTATTACAGCGATAACGGAGGCGACAGAAAACCTCTTTCAAAAAAAATCAAGCCCAGATACAATGAGTCGTAAAACCGCCAGAAGATACGCGTTTGAACTGATCTTTCAAATGCCGTTTCACAAAGATTTTGACGCGGAATACGCGCTGGAGAGTTATCCCGAGGATAACCTCCCTGAAATAAGCGAGGCCGAGCGCGCTTTTGTAAAGGAAACTTTATACGGGGTACGCGCTCATCTGGGCCTTATAGATAAACTAATCGCCGAAAACACCGAGGGCTGGAGCGTTAACCGGTTAAACAGTGTCGATTTGGCGGTCTTAAGGCTGGCTGTTTATGAGATGGCTTTTACGGATACGCCCGAGCGGGTTTCGATAAACGAGGCGGTGGAATTATCCAAGATGTATTCCGGAGAAGAGTCCGGGGGCTTTGTGAACGGAATACTGGCAAAGGCTTCCGCTCACGCGGAGGCTCACCATGCGTGAGGCAGTTTTTACGGTGACGCGTCTGAACGGATATATCAGAAACCTTCTGGAGGGCGACGTCTTCCTTGAATCATTGCTGGTTCAGGGCGAAATCTCCAATTTCAAGAACCACACCTCCGGCCATTGGTATTTCACGCTTAAAGATGAAAATGCCGCCGTCAATTGCGTAATGTTCAAATCCGCCGCGCGGGGCGTGCCTTTCACGCTTCATAACGGACTGAAGGTAATAGCGGCGGGGCGTGTTTCATTGTATGAAAAAACCGGGGTATATCAGGTATACGCCGAGCTGTTGACGCCGTTGGGTAAAGGTTCGCTGGCTCTGGCGTTCGAGCAGTTGAAGGCCAAATTGGAGGCCGAAGGCTTGTTCGACGCGGCTCACAAACGCCCCATACCCGCCTATCCCCGGTGTGTGGCCGTAATTACCTCGCCGACCGGCGCCGCGGCGCGTGATATTATACAAATCGCGCGCAGGCGCAACCCGAAAATAGAAATAGTGATCGTACCCGCCTTGGTGCAGGGGGCGGACGCGACCGGTTCCATAGAAGCGGCGTTTCACATGGTCAATACGTGGGGCAAGGCCGAAGTTATCATCCTGGCTCGCGGCGGCGGTTCTCAGGAGGATCTGTGGCCGTTCAGCGAGGAACGGACCGCGCGGGCCGTGTATAATTCCCGTGCACCCGTTATATCGGCTGTGGGGCATGAAACCGATTATTCTATATCAGACTTTACCGCCGATTTGAGAGCGCCGACGCCGTCCGCGGCCGCGGAACTTGCCATTCCGTCGTACGCGCGTCTGGAAAACCGCCTTCGCGCCGCGCTATCGGCGCTTAATCGGGCCGCGGACGGCTGTTTAAACAGCAAGAGGACGCTTTTGAACGGCCAAATCAGGCGCAATATATCTGGACGCGTAATAAAGGCGGTCGGCGATCGTATGTTAACTGTCGAATATGTCGCCGAGCGAATGGAGAAGGCCGCGCGTTCGCGTATAAGCGGGGAAAAACTGCGCTTGCTGGGATTTTCGGATCGCCTGAAGGATCTGTCGCCGCTAAATGTGCTGTCACGCGGCTATGCCGCAGTACTGGACGAAAACAGCCGGCGCGCGGTTTCCGCCAAACAACTGGAAGCCGGACGGCGGATTCTGTTGATGTTCGCGGACGGAGAGGCGCGCGCCGATGTCACGGAGGTCATGTATGCAAAAGAAAAAGCAGACCTTTGAGCAGGCGTTAGTCCGGCTTGAGGAAGTTATTGATGTAATGGAAACAAACAGCCCCTCTTTGCGGGAATTGTTTGAATTATATAAAGAGGGCGTCGAGCTTACGGCATTCTGCGTTAACACGCTTAATGACATAGAAAAGGAAGTAACAGTCCTCCGACAGACCGCGGAGGGCATTTTTGTACAAACGCCCTTAGACGCGGCGGAGATTTCGGGAGGCTGATACACGAGTTGGAAACCGTATCTGTAGATATCGCGGAGAGAGTCAACGCGGCTCTGGAGCAAATTCTGTCTGACAATTACCCCCCGCGCCTGTGGGATGCCATGCGGTACAGCGTTTTCGCCGGCGGCAAGCGTCTGCGGCCGCGGTTGACGCTTGCGGCGTGTTCGGGGCTTGGCGGCGATATGGAAACCGCCATGCCGTTTGCCTGCGCGGTTGAACTGATACACACTTATTCGCTTATACACGACGATCTGCCGGACATGGACGACGACGATCTGCGCCGGGGCAAACCGACCTGCCACATTATATACGGTTCGGCTATGGCGATTCTAGCTGGCGACGCGCTGCTCAACCTGGCATATGAGGTTATGAGCGATGCGTGCGCCGTACATCCGGGGAATATAGGCGCTATGTCGGCGATAGCGCGCGCCGCCGGGGCGCGCGGAATGGTCGCCGGGCAGGCCGCCGACATGCTCTCGGAGAATAAAACCGTTGACGAAAGCGAATTAATATATATACACGCCAACAAAACAGCCGCATTAATCCGGTCTTGCCTGGAAGCGGGCGGCGTACTGGGCAGGGCCGATGAGCGTCGGCGAGCGTATTTGTCCGAAATCGGGGAAAACCTTGGCAGGGCTTTCCAAATCCGCGACGATCTGCTGGACGTTACGCGATCTACCGAAGAAATGGGCAAACCAGCCATGTCGGACATTAAGAACAATAAATCCACCTATGTTTCCGTTTTCGGCTTGGAACGCGCGAAAGAAGACTGCCGGGCGCTGACCCGCCGCGCAGTTGGGCTGATTGAGGAGCTTCAGCTTAAGGATTCAGCCCTGCTACGGCTCGCGAGCAGTTCCTGTTTCAATCCCCGCTGAGTTCCCACTTTCATCAATAATATGGAGGTTTTTTTGTGTCGGTGGATATACCGGGTGAACTGCGAAGCAATTACGCCTTGTGGGCCTCCGTATCCTCATGGGCGTTGGCGCAGTTTATTAAGATATTAATAGAACTGAAGAAGACAAAAAAGTTAAATACCGCGCTGATCGTCAGTTCCGGCGGCATGCCCAGTTCGCATAGCTCCTTCGTTACCGCCATGACCACATCCATCGGCTTCAAAGAAGGCTTCAACTCCTCGATCTTCGCGCTCAGCGCTGTTTTCAGCCTGGTCGTGATGTATGACGCGGCGGGGGTAAGGCGAGCGGCCGGTCGTCAGGCGACGGCGATAAATATGCTGTATAAAAGCTTAGAGGCTCAGGGAGTAAAACTGGATA
>JAISZF010000022.1 GCA_031269415.1 Clostridiales bacterium | reverse complement strand
GTACCGAGCAAAGAAATGATTTTTTCGTCATAATCCATAGCGATTCCTCCTGTATCAGTATACCACAGACTCTGAAAAAAACAATTAAGAGAACACTTTTGTAACTAAGATATTCCGCTCACTCGGAATCATTCGTTAATTTATGCTTATCCAAAATGTAAAATATCAAGCTTAACAGCATACCGACTATCGCGGCAAGCGCCATTCCCGTCAGTTCCACCTCGCCTAGTTTCAGAGCGATGCCTGAGAGTCCCGTAACCAGCACGACTGACGTGAGCATCAGATTGCGTGATTTCCCGTAATCCACTTGCGCGTCCACCATCACCCGTATGCCTGAGGCCGCGATCATTCCGTACAGCAGAAAGCTGACGCCGCCCATCACAGCGCCGGGTATGGTTTGAATAGCGCCCGACACCACCCCGATAAAGGCGATAATTATGGAAATTACCGCGGCGCCGCCGATCACCCAAACGCTGTACACGCGGGTAACGGCCATAACCCCGATATTCTCGCCGTATGTCGTCGTGGGAACCGCGCCCACGAAACCGGATATGGCGGTGGAGAGTCCGTCGCCCATCAATGTGCGGTGCAGTCCCGGTTCTTTTATAATATCCCTTCCGACCACCTTGGAGGTTACCAATTGGTGCCCGATATGCTCGGACAGCACAACCAGCGTGGCCGGCAGAATGATCATAATCGCGCCTATATCAAATGTGGGAAGCTGAAAACGCGGCATTTGGAAAAAACTCGACGAGGTAGCCGGCGTGTAATCCACAATTCCGAGAATGGCGGCCAGCGCGTACCCCGCGATTATGGATATGAGTATAGGTATAACGCTGAAGAATTTCCTGAATACCACCGAACCGAATACCGCAACGGAGAGTGTCACGATAAAAACCGCAGCGGCCTTAGGGTCTATCGGCGCGCCGTCCGCACTGATCATTCCGCCTGTGGAAGCCGCCGTTCCGGCCAATTCAAGGCCGATGAGCGCGACGACAGGGCCCATCGCGGCGGGGGGCAGCACGACTTCTATCCACTTTGTACCGAATTTCTGAATTATGAAGGCGAATACCACGAATAGCAGGCCGGATACGATATAACCGGCTTGAGCATAGGAAAATCCCATGGAGGGGTTGTTAATCAACAGCAATGTGGGAGCGATAAAAGCGAAACTGGAACCAAGATAAGCGGGCGCTTTGCCTTTGGTTAAGAATATGTAAAGAAGAGTCCCTATACCGTTCATCAATAGAACAATACCGGGATCTATGCCGAAGATCGTCGGCACCAGAACGGACGCGCTGAACATAGCGAATAGATGCTGTACGCTCAGCGGGATGGCCTCTTTAAGGGCGGGCCTCTCCTCCACTTGAATAATGCGCTTCATTGATTTCCTCTCCTTGGATTTTTTTGCGCTTTCCAACTTCAGGCGCATTCGTTATAATATACCATTGCGGCGGGGCGTGGTCAACAGTGATCACACCCCGGATATTTTCATAAGCCTCTTCGCCCCGGCGCCTGAAAGCCAGCGCCATAAGACAAACGCAGCCCCCGCGAACACCGCCGACACGATCCATCCGAACGCCATTACCCCGATATAGCGCCTGATTACAAAGATGTATGACATAAATACACCCGTGATAAGCGCCATCGATCCGAATAAGGTGATCATTGCGGCAGCCCCTTGTTTTACAGGCTGCGTCTCGGAGGTCCAGTCAAAACGCGGAAATAACAAATTAATCACCAAGCCCGCAACCGCGGATAAGAGGATAAAAGTTTGCGGAAACACTATTATCAACAGGAAATCCGATATGGACCCGGCTGTGAGGAACGCGGCGGAAACAGACGCCGCCAGGCACGGAAACGCGGACGAAAGCATATGGGTATAGAGCTTCGACAAAAAAATCACCTTTGGGTGTACGGGAATCGTCTTGGCTATCCATAAATGCCTGCCTTCCAATGAAATCAGCGAGGCGGATAAATTATTCATACAGCACATCACAGCAAGCGCCGCCGCCGCAATCGCGGCATGCGGAACGTCGCCCAAGAGCGAGGATAGCCGCTCCAGATAGCTAAGGGCTTCCGCCCTCTTTACAAACATGGCGCCCGCGCCGATCAACATGAACACGGAGCTAATCGAAGTATTAAGAACTACCGTCGGTTTGGAAATGTAATGAGCCAATTCCTTTTTGGTAAGCGCCAAACACGCCCCCGAAGCCTTAACCGCCTTTTCCTTGTAAACGATTTTTGCCGTTCCCTTGTTTGTCGTGAGTATTTTGCGGTAATTTGACATCATTACCGCGACCATCAAAGCAAACGGAATAATCGCCCAGCACATAAACTCCGCGAAGTCCATAAGGCTCCGATTGACAATACCCGCGCCGAACGCGTACAGCGGAGGTATCGCGCGGCGGAAAGCTTCCGAAATCTCCACGCCCCTGCCCAGCAGAGTGTTCAAGTAGTTTTGAAGCTGGGCATACAAACGCAGATATAGTAATAGTATGGATAGCGACATCCCAAGGGTTATTACGTTCTTCCGCTTAATCCTCATTATGATCGAGGAAAGCATCCAGGCGAGGAAACAGGCGATCGTTAAAGCCATGAGCGGAAGCAGCGTGTATCCCGCCAGGCAGTACAGCACGCCGATGGGCGTGGCGTATCCCCCCATAACCCATATTATAAACGCGGGTACGGATATAATCGCCTCAAACGCGTATTCAAAGGCTAAGACCACAAGTAGGCGGCTTATTAAAATTTTCCACGGCTTAATCGGCATGGACATCAGCAATTCATTATCCCTTGAGGTGAACAGCGTCTGCGCGGAAAATATCGTCCCGAAAACACCGAGCGCGAAAGACATAACCGCTTGAAGAGAAAAATAAAACCATCCGATACCCGCGTCAAATATCGAGTCGCGCAGCAAGAAAAACAGCGAGCCGAACGTAAGCATAAGGGTCGAGAACACAAAGAGCAGTATCAGTATAAGAAGAATCCTTCGCGATATGCCGCCATTCTTTCGCCGCAATTGAAAAATTCCGGCCAATAGAGCTTTTAAATTTAATACGAAAAGAATCCTAGTCACGCGCCGCACCTTCAAGCTCAAAAAACACCGTTTCCAATGACGAATCTCCGCGCACCTTATCCATTTCCCCATAGGCGACCAGCCGCCCGTTCTTAATTATGGCGACCTTGTCGCAGAGCTTCTCGGCGACCTCAAGCACGTGCGTGGAGAAAAAAACAGAACAGCCCTCGGCGCATTTTTCCCGCATGGTTTCTTTAACCGCCCTGGCGGCTTTCGGATCCAGTCCCACAAAGGGTTCGTCCATTATCAGAAGTTTAGGGTCATGAATCAGCGCGGAGATAATCGCCAGCTTCTGCTTCATTCCATGTGAATACGCCGATATAAGCTCGGCCAAGTCGCCGGTCAGCTCGAAGCGATCAGCGTACATCCGCACCCGTTCTTGGCGAGCGTCCGCGCTGATTCCGTAAACATCCGCAATAAAATACAGATACTTGATGCCTGAGATAAAATCGTACAGGTCGGGGTTATCGGGAATATACGCTATCTCCCGCTTAACCTCTATGGGATTATCCTTTACAGACTTACCCGCGACGGTTATTTCGCCGCTGTCAAAATCCAAGATTCCGCATACCGCCTTTATCGTTGTTGTTTTGCCCGCGCCGTTG
>JAISZF010000284.1 GCA_031269415.1 Clostridiales bacterium | reverse complement strand
TCAGGAAAATGAAGCGTGGACAGCGGATCTACACCGCGACTGCGTAGAGGTGTGCAGTGCGCCATCGGTTTTTACCGTAAATAGCTAAATGTTATATTTGTTACATTCAGCTAAACTGTTCGGGCTGGCTAAAAAGGTACTTATCTCAAATACTCTTGGCGAACTGTCAGATATTATGAAATTGAACGGCGAGAGCGATTGTGCTGACTAATCCCGAATCAAAGTCGGAACGCGGGCTGTATTTGTTCCGTGATAGTTTTTCGTCGTCGCTTGCCCCGCTTCTTGCCGAATCGTACCATAAAATCACGTTGATAGACCTAAGGTATATGAATTTCACGAGCATACCAGACTTCATCAGCTTTGACAGGGAGTCCGATGTATTGTTCCTCTACAGTTCGCTGGTGCTTAACAATCCGGAGTCGCTTATGGTCAGCGGTTGGCGTTGAACATATTACCGCCCCGCCCAAAACCCTTCCAGAGTCTCCTCCATATCTTTCGGGCCGTTAATATACCGCGCGTGCGACCACTCGCTCGGAAACAGGCATTTATAATCACTGCCGGCGAAGCGGCTGTCAATCAGCAGGGCGACGCCTCTGTCCGATTCCGAACGTATAACCCGCCCGACAGCTTGCATAACCTTATTCATGCCGGGATATACATACGCGTACTCAAACCCCATATCCATCAGCCTGCTGTAATACTCCGATATTACGTTGCGCTCCTCCGTAATCATCGGCAGACCCACGCCGACGACTATCACGCCTATAAGGCGTTCCGCTTTCAGATCCACTCCCTCGGAGAACACGCCGCCAAGCACTGCGAAAGCCAGCATGGTTTCCTCGCTCTCCGGCGTGAACCGTTGTAAAAACGACTCCCTGGCCGCCTCGTCCATATCGGGCGACTGCGCCAGCGTGTTTATCTCCGGATGAGCCGACTGAAAGATCTCGGCGACTTCCCCCATATAGGCGTATGAAGAGAAGAACGCGAGATAATTCCCCTTACGCGCGGAAATCACTCTATAGATACGATCAGCGACGGGTTCAAAACTGGATTCCCTGAATCGCAGTTTCGTTGAAACACGCCCGTCTATCATAAGACACAAATTGTTTTGCGGAAACGGGGACGGCAGGCGCAGAGTGTAGTCATTTTCACCCCCGCCCAGCGTGTTTCGGAAATAAACCAACGGGGTCAGGGTGGCCGAGAAGAATATCGCGGCTGTCGATTTCCTGGTTTCATCCGACAGCATTTTTGACGGATCTATACAGAAGAGTTTTATAAGAAACGCCGTTTTTTCTCCGGCTTCTATGTATGTGACATAGTTCCCGCCGTACATCTCCGAGATACGCAAAAAATCGGAAATAACGAAATACTCGCTTAAAACCCGCTCGGCGGCTTCATTCCGTGGTTCAGCGAGCCATTCGTCCAGTTCGGACACCAAGCCCTTCAGCAGGTTGCACAGCGTTACCGGCAATCCTTTTTCGGTGTAAGCGCCGTTTGGCGTCTCACGCCCGCACTCCTTAAAGTATTTCAGTACCTTGCCTATTCCCTTATAAATATCGCTTTTCTTATCGAATAATTCCCGCGTTTCCTTTAACTCGCCGCGGGTTATTGACGCGGAGAACATATCGCGGCCTCTCTCAACCAGGTTATGGGCTTCGTCGTTGAGTAGGATAAATTTACCGCCGTCGGCGAAATAACGCTTGAGTTTCGCCTTGGGGTCGTAAACGTGGTTGTAATCGCAGACGATAACGTCGCAGAAGAGCGTCGCGTCCAGCATAAACTCGAACGGGCATACCTTATGCTTGCGGGCGTAGGTTTCAAGCAGCGTCCTGTCGATAAGGGTTTCATTTGTGATTATGTCCAGCAGCGCGTCGTTTACGCGGTCGAAATGGCCGTTGGCGAATTCGCAGTCTATGGGGTTGCAGAGCCTTTGCGGCAGAAAACAGATCTTATCTTTGGCTGTCAGCGTTACCGAGCGGACGCGCAGGCCGGATTGAATCATCAAACGCATGTTATCTTCCGCCACACGGCGAGTGATGGTTTTGGCCGTGCAGTAGAATATCTTGTCCGCGAAACCGCCCAGCGCCTTGATAGACGGAAAAAGAGCCGAAACGGTCTTACCTGTGCCGGTAGGAGCTTGTGCGAACAACCTCCGGCCTTGCTTTATGGAAGCGTATACGGAGACGCAGAGTTCGCGCTGGCCTTTACGGAACGCCCCGAAGGGGAAACTCAAACGGCCGGCGGTTTCATTGCGTTCCTCCACGCGTTTGACCTCCATCTCCGCGAACCGATGATAGCGCTCCATGATCGACAGGAAGAAGGACTCCAGCTCCGAAAAATTCATTTCCAGGCTGAAGCTTACGGATTCCTCGGTTTCCAAATGCCCGTACGTGAGACGTATCATTACGTTTTTCACATCATACAAGCGGCAGTAGATATAACCGTAGCATTTAGCCTGCGCCCAGTGCCAGTGGTTCGGGTCGTTCTCTATCTGATCCACCGGCTTTAAGGTGGACTTGATCTCCTCAATAATCACGCTTGGCCCGCCGGTAACAACGCCGTCGGCCCGGCCTTCCACTTCATATTCGTAGTTATTATAGGTTACGGTGAGTTTAAGCGAAACCTCGCTTTTATACGTAAGTCCGGCGCTTTGAGCCTCGCTTTTACGCCTTCTCTGTATCTTCTGATGGAAGATCGTGCCTTCGACAGCCCGGTTCGCGCTCATATAGCCGGTGGTAATGCTGCCGGAGCGCAGTATGAATTCAACGATACCGCGTACGGACATTTTTATGGAGTGTTCGGCTTGCTCCGGCATAGAATCAATCCTTGTGGTTTTAATAGAGATCGATATACAAAGCTGTCGGCTGACTTTTACGGTAATTATAAAAATGGGTTAACCCGACTTTCGGCTGTCAGAAGAAAAAGAGCCAAAAAACGCCAAAGATTATCACGAACTAATGTTTATAAATGGCTTAAATATAGGCTTTTTACCTTTGAAAAATCTCGAAAATCAAAATGTAGTGACCTAATAAAATAGTCGAATAAAAGTTCCTATTGCACTTATTTCCATCCTCTGATATAATACTCTTAACAATTCGAGAGCGGTGGATTTATGTACATTCGTGAAAATAAAACTACGAACAAAAAAACGGGCGATGTTTACGTCAAACATGTCCTTGTTGAATCTGTCAGAGTTCAAGGCCAACCACGTCAGCGCGTTGTTATGGGGCTCGGTCATTTGGATTTGCCTCGCCGTGAATGGAAAAAGCTCGCTCATGCTCTCGAATGCCAACTATCTGGTCAAATGTCTTTATTGGAAGATAACGATAAATATATTGAAGATTTGGCTCTGAGCCTTGTCTCTAACAATAAACTATCCCAGAAACTCAGTATATTGAAAACTGATGCCGAGCAATCAGAGGCGGACAATTACATTCCGATTGATTTTGGATCTGTTTCTACCGAGAAAACCCGCACTTTCGGCGCCGAACTCGTTTGTCAGGATACCTGGCAATTATTGGGCTTTGATCAGATATTGAAAGACTGCGGTTTGTCACAGAACCTTAGAGCTGTCGCCAAAACCCTCATTTTTGGAAGATTAATCTCACCGGACAGCGAACGCGGTACCATCGCATGGTTCCAAAAACGTTCCGCACTTTCTGAGCTTCCTGAATCCGATATCACTCACTTAGGCAAAGACGTATTATATGAAATAGGTGATAAACTCTACGAAAACAAGGATACAATCGAAAATTTTCTGTTTCATAAACAACAGGCCCTTTTTCCGTCTAACGACCACACGGTCTTTCTATATGATCTCACAAACACCTATATGGAAGGCAGCTGCCTCGCTAACGGGTTGGCGGCGCGCGGGCACCGCAAAAGCAAACGCTCTGACTGCCCTTTGATTACCCTGTCTTTAATCATAAGGAAAGACGGGACGCCTGTTGCGAGCCATATCTGCAAAGGCAATCAAAGTGAACCGGAAACAATGCGGGACGCGCTCTCCCGCCTGCGGAGCATGTTCGGATATGACTCGCCGCGGATAACCCTTGAAAAACCAATTATCATTATGGATCGCGGTATCGCGACTAAGGATAATGTTGCGCTGCTGCAGGCTGAGGGCTATCAATATACGGTGGTTACCCGTGAGGATCAAACAGAAGAATACCTTACGGAATTTGAAACAGCCAGGGATACCTTTACCCGTATTGATGATTTAAGCCACAAGCATACTGCGTATGGCGATGAGAACCATGTCTATGTGAAGAAAATCAGCCAAGGCTATGAAGGCACATGCAAGGTACTCTGTCTCAGCGATGGGAAAGCCCACAAAGAAAACGCCATTGCATCAAGAAAAGACGCGCGTTATGCTGCCGATGTAGAAAAATTAAGTAAATCCATCCAAAAAGGCAGTATCAAAAACGTAGACAAAATTGAAGCTAAACTCAACAATACAAACAAAAGACATAAAACCGCGGCGGATAAATACAACACCACACTCATCCGCAATGAAGCCGGCAAGCCGCAGCGTATAGATATAACGCAGAAAAATAACGAACCGGATCCGCTCTCCGGCTGCTATGTTATTGAAAGC
>JAISZF010000242.1 GCA_031269415.1 Clostridiales bacterium | reverse complement strand
CTCAGTGAGAGGGTATTGGTTTCTCCGCTTAAGATCTTTATCTTGTTAAACTCTGTTTTATTCGCGTTGTCATTAATCTCCTGAATCAGTTGATTTATTTCAAGCTGAATCTTGCTCTTATCAGACGGTTCCAACACGCCGTTAGCCGCCTGAACGGCCAGTTCACGCATACGCTGAAGTATATTCGATACTCCGTCCATTGAGCCGTCAGCGGTTTGGATCAGCGAGATACCGTCCATTGAATTTTGACTCGCGCGGTTCAATCCGCTTACCTGTATACTCAGCTTATTGGCTATCGCCAAGCCGGCGGAGTCGTCTTTAGCGCTGTTGATTTTACTGCCGGAAGACAGACGCAGCATTGCGCCGGAAAGCTGCCGGTCCGTCGCTTTCAGGGTTAGGGCTGTGGTAAGAGCGGGTATATTATTGGCAATCCTCACGGTTAACGTCCTTTCGTCAGGTAGTGAGAAGCGTTCGACAGTACGCGCACGCGCGCTCGATTTCGGCGCGGATGCTGTTTTCATGTATTATAGGTTCGTTTATGAGTGACTCGTCATCTATGGTTATATCCACATTATCATCAATATTCGAGGCCGCGTTAAGAAAGGCGCCCAGTTTACTCATGTTGCCGCTCTTTAACGCGAAACCCAAAGCCGCCCCTTCATCACGTTGTACGAGGCGCAACGCCTTATAGAGGCTTATTAAGGCTGAACGCACTACGGGCTCTACGCCGCTGGCGGCGTCCAATATATTCGACGGTGACCATTCTTCTCCGTATAGATCTCTTGAGGAGTCTATATAAGCTTGGATTTCATCAATACTCATCTCCAGCGGGTTCCTGCCCTCGCATATGAGACAAATGGCTATTTTGGGATGAAAACTCTTCATCAGAGACGTCAGCTTGCTGTCAAGCAGCTTTACTGTTGATAGATTCCCGGCGTTTATATCCATCCGGCAGCGTGACAAAATCGCGGCGGCACGGATATCCGCGCGCTCCGAGGGAAGCCCGAGGCTTTTCAGCAAAGCGGGAAACCGCTCTTTTACTTTGCGGAACGAATCGCCATACTTCGGTTCCGGAACTGTGGCGAAGCTTTCCAGTTGTTTTAAAATACGTTTTCTGGGGACTGATTTTCTGTAGGCGGGGCGAATGGATTTTTCCATGCGCACCCTCCTGTTTTGTGTTTATGATACTTCTTTATTATGCGCTGTATAATAAAAAAAACTTGGGTATAGATTTTCAATTTCTAGAAATAATATCCATAAGGAGGTTCTGTGATGAAACCTGAAATAAGCGTAATAATACCTGTCTACAATGGTCAGCGTTTCATCGCGGACGCTGTAAACTCCGCGTTATCGCAAACCGGCGTTAACCTGGAGGTTCTGGTAATTGACGACTGCTCGGACGACGAAACGGCTGATATCATAAACGGCCTGATTGATAATGATGATCGCGTTATTTATATACGCACATTATCTAAGGAAGGCGTGGCGGGGGCGCGCAATATTGGAGTTGAAGCCGCGTCCGGCGAATGGGTGGCGTTTTTAGACGCCGACGATAAATGGCACAGCGATAAACTATTTCGCCAGGACGAACTCATCAAACAGTATGAGGAGAGCGGCAGATTTCCTCCGTTATGCTATACGGACGCGTATATGATGAACGACGACGGCAGCTTCGCCGGCCGCGTGTTGAAAGCGCCTTCGCGCGTGACTTCGAGCGAATTGCTGCTGGGTAATGTTATAATCGCGTCAACCGCGATGGTGAGGCGCGAGCATCTTCTGGAATACCCGTTTGAACGCTGCGACCTGCACGAAGATTATATAGAGTGGTTCCGCGTTCTGGACAAGTACGGACCGGGCGTCGGCGTCTGTCTGCCTTTAGTGCGATATAGGCTGACGGACGGATCAAAGTCCAGAAACAAACTGCAATTGGCGCGGATGACATGGCGAACATTTAAATATCTGGGTCTTTCGACGCCGCGGGCGTTGGTTTCCTTCGCTTATTATGTCAGGCACGGCCTCCGGCGATATGTATTTTAACACTAATGAAAACACGGCGCCGTATTTAATCAGCGTTATAACGCCCGTTTATAACGCGGGGAAATTCATTGCGGATCGCCTTAACCGGCTGCTCGGCATGGAACTGAACGGTGTTGAGATTGTGATCGTCGACGACGGCAGTGGGGATAATTCCCTTACGCTTTGCCATAACGCGGTTGACGGCAAAAATGATGTACTGCTTATTTCGCAGCCGCACAGCGGGCTGTCGGAAGCGAGAAACACGGGCATACACGCGGCGTCCGGAGAGTATATCATGTTCCTCGACTGCGACGATATACTGCTTGAGGAAGGATTCAGCGAGGTTAAACGGCGTCTGCTAAGATACGCTCCGGATATCTTGATGGGCAAGTTCATTTTACTGCTTGAGAATGGCGGAATTCTACGGCCTAAATACGCTTTTCCCCGCCTTGATTCAGCGGAGGAATCGATAGGATTCATTTATGGAAGCGTTCCGGATACCATTTGGAATGTATGGCGTTACGTCTGCCGACGAGAGTTTTTGGTTCGTAATAACCTGTTATTCGCGCGAGGGCTGCTCTGCGAGGATTTGGAATGGACGCCGCGAGCGCTTCGCGCCGCTAATCATATAGAATTCTGTGATGAGCCTTTCTATGGGTATTACTACAATATGTACGGATCTATAACACGTATAGCCAGCGCGAAACGCGCGCTGGACACAAACCGGATTGTGGTTGAAAATGCCAGACTCTATTCGGGAGAACCGTACGCGGAGATGCTATACAATCGCCTGGCCAGGGAGATGTTTTACAGCGTCAGCAGATATTTACTGTGTGACGCGGACGAGCGCGCGGAGTTCGTGCTGCTGGTTAACCAGAGTATGACGTACTTTAACGGCTGCGATTTCTTTCCGGTCAGGCTCTTCGCGAATTTACGCGCGGTAATCCCGTTCGCTGTCTGGTCTTTCGCGGTTAACGCCGCAAAGAGCCTGTATAACCCGGTAAAAGCTTCACTTGGCCCCATGAGGTTATGACTGAATTGGAGAGATGTCTATGAGCGCCTCGCCGGAGTTTCCTCTGATCAGTGTAATTGTGCCTGTGTATAATGTGGAAAGATATATAAGGCGGGCGCTGAAATGTTTGGCCGAACAGGACTATTCGCCTATTGAGTTTATTCTGGTGGACGACGGATCGCCGGACGGCTGCCCCGATATATGTGATGAGTACGCCGCCAAGGATTCTCGTTTCAGGGTGATCCATCAGCGCAATAAGGGACCTTCGGCGGCGCGTAACGCCGGTCTTGATGTATCGCGGGGCAGGTATATAACATTCGCAGACTCCGACGATTGGACGGAACCGGATATGTATTCGTCGCTTTACGAGGCGCTGGCCGAGATAGACGCCGAGATATCGATATGCGGTCACTTTGAGGAAAATCCCGGTGGACGAGGCAAGACGCGCGTTCTGCCTGTCGGGTTTATGGCGATTTCCAGGGAAAGCGCTTTGGAATATCTGGTAAAGCACGCGACATTCGAGGGATATACATGGAACAAACTCATATCGGCTGATTTGATAAATAGATCCGGTGAAAACGGAACACCGCTGCGTTTCCATTCGGATGTGCATATATGTGAGGACGTTTTATTTTTTTGCCGATGCTTTATCAATACGGACGCCGTGATATACTTGCCGCGTCCGTTGTATCATTATGTGATTCATGAGGGAAGCCTGCTGCGTTCGTATAACGCCAAACGTAAGACGGAGTTATTGGCTTGGGACAGGATCATAGAGCTTGCGGATACGCAAGCCGGTTCGGCGGCGATTATCAGCAGACAGCGATACGCGGATTCATCCATTAACCTGATGCTTAACGCTGTCAGGTTCGGGAATAAAGATGAGGTTATGGAGCAAAAAGCCTTTGTGCGCAGGTATATCGCGGAGTTTTTATCCAGTCCGATAATCAAGCCGCGGCAGAAGATTAGAGGCTTGATTATCTTCTTTTTTCCGTACTCCAGCAATCGGGTCTGGCAATTCTTGAAACGTTTCCACGTACGCTGGCCGTACTGATGTGAAAGGAAATGACGCGTCATGTTTACGAAACTGCAAAAATACGGTTTCCTCTTCTCGGAACTGGTTAAGCGGGATTTTAAAAAAAAGTATAAGCGAACCGTATTGGGTATGCTTTGGAGTTTAATCGGGCCGTTATTGCAGCTTTTGGTAATGAGCCTTATTTTTACGCGCTTTTTCGGGCGCTCGATGGCTCATTACACCATATATCTGTTTGCCGGGAATCTGGTTTTTTCATATTTCAAAGAGTCCACCAATACGGGTATGTGCTCGCTGGTAGATAACGCCGGGATAATTACAAAGATCAACGTGCCTAAATATCTGTTTCTGTTGTCGAAGAACGTTTCCGCCTTAATTAATTTTCTGCTGACGCTATGTGTGTTCTTCTTATTCTGCGCTATGGAGCATATCACTTTCAGTTGGCGGTTTATTGCCTTGGTATACCCTGTGGGATGTCTGCTGTTCTTTAACATAGGCGTCGGCATGACGCTCTCCGCTCTGTTCATAATGTTCAGAGACATCCAGTATCTCTACGATATCTTTACCATGCTGCTAATGTATCTGTCGGTGATCTTCTATACGCTGGACAGCTATTCGGAAAGGACACGTTATCTGTTTTATCTCAACCCTGTTTATGTATATATCAGATATTTCAGGATTATCGTGCTGGAAAACAGGCTGCCCGCGCCGTCCTTCCATGCGCTGGCGGCGTTTTACGCGGTCACCGCCGTTGGGATGGGCGCTTTTATGTATGTGCGCTATAACTATAAATTTTTGTACTATGTGTGAGGCCGAAATGATCAGTTTGAACGTACAGGATATTTCTATAAAATATATGACGGGCGATTTCAGGAATATCGGTTTAAAAGACTATATAGTTCAAAAGCTTAAAGGCAGCTATCACATAAAGGAATTTTGGGCGGTTGACGGCATTACGTTTCAGCTTGAAAAAGGGGATATGCTGGGTATATTGGGCGTTAACGGCGCGGGCAAGTCCACTCTGCTGAAAGCGGTTAGCGGGATTATGCGCCCGACGCGCGGGAGCATTGGCGTGAACGGAGTTATAGCCGCGCTGCTGGAATTAGGCTCGGGCTTCGACGGAGAGCTTACGGTGAAGGAGAACACATATCTTCGCGGCGCTATGATGGGTTATACCAGAGAGTTTATGAAGAGGATGTATGAGGAGATAATCGCCTTCGCGGAACTGGAGGAGTTTGAGGACAGACCGTTTAAGCATTTGTCTTCGGGAATGAAATCGAGGCTGGCGTTTTCAATCGCCTGCCTGGTTAACCCGGATATACTTATTTTAGACGAGGTGTTGTCGGTCGGCGACGGTGGATTTAGAAAAAAGAGCGAGGCGCGGATGATGGAGGTTATAAAAAGCGGCACGACAACGCTTTTTGTGTCGCATTCGCTGGAGCAGATAGCCGCGCTTTGCAATAAGGCGCTTTGGATGGAGAAGGGCAGGCAGCGCGCGCTCGGAAAAGCGAGTGAGGTTTGCGGTATGTATAAAGAGTTTTTGGATAGGCGCGGAGGTAGATAATGGGAATACCGCGTAAAGCAGCCCCGCCATTCGGCGGGGCTGCTTTAATAGCCTGACTTACCTATTTCACATCCGGCAGTCCGGCGAAGCCTCTTTCCAATTCCTCGTCTGAAGGAGCGTAATCCACGATCTTCTTCATGTTATATTCCATATAAGCGGCTAAATCAAAATTACCATGGCCGGACAGGCCGAACAGAATTGTTTTAGCCTCGCCGGATTTCCTGCAGCGGATCGCCTCATCCATGGCCGCTCGTATGGCGTGAGCGGATTCCGGCGCTGGCAGGATGGTTTCGTATTTCGCGAAAAAAACCGCTGCCTCAAACACTCCGGTCTGGTATACCGCGCGCGCGGAGAGATAACCGTCGTGATACAGCTTGCTCAGTATCGGCGACATTCCGTGGTAACGCAAACCCCCGGCGTGAATGGATGATGGGATGAAGCCGCAGCCTAACGTATACATTTTAGCCAGCGGAGTGATCTTACCGGTGTCGCAGAAATCATACGCGTATCTGCCCCTTGTGAAACTGGGGCAGGCTGTCGGCTCTACCGCGATGATCTCCGGATTAGCCTTACCGGACAGTTTGTCGCGCATAAACGGCGCGATAAGGCCGCCCAAATTGGAACCGCCGCCCGCGCACCCGATAATGATGTCCGGGTATTCGTCCACCATTTCCAATTGCTTCTGTGCTTCCAGACCAATCACGGACTGATGCAACAGAACCTGATTGAGTACGGAGCCGAGTACATAACGGCTGTTAGGCGTGGTAACCGCCGCCTCGACCGCCTCACTGATGGCCGTGCCCAAGCTGCCCCGGTTATTGGGATCCGCGGCCAGTATTCCGCGTCCCGCTTCGGTGGTATCGCTGGGGCTTTTCAGCACCTTCGCGCCGAACGTCTCCATAATGGCTTTGCGGTATGGCTTCTGCTCCGCGCTGATCTTGACCATGTATACGGTCAGTGGTACTTCGTAGTAATTCGCGGCCACGGCCAAAGCGGTTCCCCACTGCCCCGCGCCTGTCTCCGTGGTCAGGTTCGTAATCCCCTGCTTTTTGTTATAATAAACCTGCGGCACTGCGGAATTCAGTTTATGGCTGCCGGATGTGTTATTACCCTCATATTTGAAATATATCTTCGCGGGCGTCTTGAGCGCTCTTTCAAGCTGTCTGGCGCGTATAAGCGGCGATGGTCTGTACATCTTGTAGATCTCAAGGATCTCGTCGGGAATCTCGATGAACCGCTCCGTCGAGAATTCCTGCCTAGCCAGTTCCTCCGCGAAGATTGGGAAGAAATCCTCAGCTTTCGCGGGCCGCATAGCGGGGTTCAGATAAGGATCCGGCTGTTCCTTCATATCCGCCCGCAGATTGTACCACTGCCTCGGGATTTCACTCTCCGGTAGATTGATACGGTTCGCGTCTTTCAATGACATTCTAATCTCTCCTTTTAGTATAATCCGCGCACGGCTGCCCCTTCACGCACACAAAAAAGCCCTCTGTAAAAACACAGAGGGCGATATACGCGGTGCCACCTCATAAAATACTCGACAGGTACGGGCAAAAACGCCGATACCTTTTCCCTGTAACGTGAGAAACACGTGTCGCCTACCAGCATGCGCCTTCAGCTTCCACTCACGAGACCATTCTGAGGATCGCGCCTGTCGGCTCGCACCCGCCGCCGACTCTCTGGAAGGACTTAATCTTCATACTCTTCTCGCTCATCGCTTTATAGAATATTATAAAGAAAAAAAACAGGTTGTCAAGAATTTTTTCGTGGCGTTTTATTCCTGCGTAACCGTGGGCAGACTGCCCAAATTATTCCCCTCGGATTGATCGGGCAGTGATTTCAAATATTCCGTTCCCTGGTTCGTGGCTATTCCGACCGCCGCGATGCCGCCTTGGCGGGCGAGTTCCACGCCTTGCTCCTTACTGATAACCTGACCGTCCGATAACTGATAGCCGGTTATCTTGCCGCTATCCTTCACCAAGCCCGTGATATGCCTGGCGTTGGGCTGCGGAGTGGGTATTTCAGACATTGCCATAAGAGGCAGCGTCGATAAATCCGGTTTTTGAGTAGTGTCCATAATTTCCTCCGGTGTTTTTATACGCGGTATGCCCGCGTATTTATTCTATATCCGCCGGATGTAAATAGTCAGGTAAATATTGTTATGTAAAATTATCTCGGACAACCGGCGGTTTTTGGTTTATAATGGAATGAAAAAATGGCGGTGAATACTCTTGAGGTTTATCCATCTATCCGATCTGCATATCGGCAAATCCGTGAACGGTTTTTCCATGTTGGAAGAACAGCGTTACGCGTTCAATCAGATCTTTGGGTATGTAGAATCGAAAAAAGCGGACGCCGTAATTATCGCGGGCGATGTGTACGACCGTCCAATTCCCGGTGTGGAAGCCGTTAAACTCTTTGACTGGCTGCTCAATCAACTGGTGAAGAGGAATATCCCCATAATGATTATCTCCGGAAATCACGACTCTCCGGAGCGGCTTAATTTCGCGAGAAGGCTGGTTTCCAAGCGCAATATCTTTATTAACGCGGAATTCGACGGAAAACTGCGCTGTATAACCCTGCGGGACGAATACGGCGGCGTGTGCTTCTGGCTTATGCCGTTTGTCAAACCCGCCATAGTCAGCGGTTTTTTTCCCGATCGTCAGATTGAAAGCTACGGCGACGCCGCGGCGGCTGTGCTCGAAACGGCGCGCGTGGATTTCAGCGCGCGGAATGTCCTGGTTTCCCACCAGTTTTATACCCCGGCGGGCGCGGCGCTTATCCGCAGCGAGTCCGAGATAAATCCCATAGGAGGCTTGGACGCCATTGACGCCGAACTGCTGAAGGATTTCGATTACGCGGCCTTGGGGCATTTACACAGGAGCCAAAGGGCGGGGCGCGATAATATACGGTACGCCGGTTCGCCCGTAAAATACTCCTTTTCTGAGTGGCAGCATCAAAAGTCGGCTCTGCTGGTCGAGATGCGCGAAAAGGGCGACGTGGCCGTTGAGACGCTTCCGCTTGTGCCTATTCGGGAGACGCGGGAGATAAAGGGGCAGCTAGACGCGCTGATAAGCGTGAACGACATATCCCAAACAAACAGGGAAGATTATCTGCGCGTGATACTTACGGACGAAGAGGAATTGGTTGACCCGATGGGCAAAATCCGAAGCGTATACCCGAATGTGATGTCGCTTGTTTTTGAAAACACGCGGACAGCCGTGGATTTAAGTTCAATAGAGGCCAGCGCTGACAGCGTCGCGTCGCTGTCCCCGTTTGATCTCTTCGGCGAATTCTTTCTGGACGCGCAGGGGAGCGTTATGAGCGGCGAACAGGCCCGCATTGTACGAGAACTGCTGGAAACGGGGGAAGATTTGTGAAACCTCAGAAATTGACGATCAGCGCGTTCGGATCCTACGCGGGCACGGAGACCGTGGATTTTACCCTGTTCGGCGACAGCGGGATCTATCTCGTGGCGGGTGAAACGGGCGCGGGAAAAACCACTATCTTCGACGCGGTTTCGTTCGCCCTGTACGGCGAGGCCAGCGGGCATTCGCGCGAAAGATATTCCATGCTGCGCAGCGACTTTGCCGACGAAAAGGCTAAAAGTTTTGTGGACCTGCGCTTCATCTCCGGGAACGATGTATACGCCGTAAAGCGTACAATAAAGAAAAACGGCGGGCAGGACGCGGTTTTGACGCTGCCTGACGGTTCGGCGATAACAGGGGATCGGGCGATCAGGGCCAAGATAACTGAAATAATCGGATTGGACAAGGATCAGTTCGCGCAGATTGTAATGATAGCGCAGAACGACTTCCTGCGCTTCCTGCAAAGCGGAACCGACGACCGCGTGAAGATACTGCGCCGCATATTCAATACGGAAGCGCTCGCGCAATTTCAGGCGCGGCTGAAGGATAAGGCCAAAGAAGCGTACGATAAGCGCGCGTCTATTGAGCGGCGCTTTGAGGCTTACGGCGCGGACATTAACAAGAGGCGGGAATTCTTTGAGGAATGGGGGAATCAGGCCGCCTCGGACAAAATCGAACTCGAAAAGACGGACGAGCGACTCGCGGAATTAGACAAACTGAAGGCCGATTTGGCGGGACGCGTCGCGGTGGCGGAGGATCTGAGCAAGAAATTTTCCGAACTTGAAGCCGTGCGCGGGGCGTACATCAAGCACGAGAGCGCTTCCGGCACTATATTCAAGCTGTCTCATAAGCGGGCTCGCGGCGAGGTCGCGCTGCGCAACGTAAAACCGTACTCGGATGAAGCGGCGAAAGCGGCCGCCGCGCATACGGATATACAAACGGAACTTGCCAAAGCGCAGGTAGGTTACAGAACAGCCTCTGTCGCGTTGGAACGCGTGAAAGCAAAGCTCCGGGAATTGCCGGAGCTGGAAGAGACTCAATCGGCTTTCGATAAATTGAGGCGCGAATGGGAACTCGCGTCGGACAGGCTTAAACGTCTGAATACCCTGGAAAAGAACAGCGGCGTTATTTTACGCAAACAATCAGATCTGGATAAGGCTCTCGCGGATTTGACTGAGGCGGAACGGACACTTGCCGCGTTGCCGCCGTTGGAAGACTCGAAAGCGGCGCTTGAGGAACTGCGCCGCGAGTATGAGCGAATATCCGAAAAACAGAGCCGGCTTATTATGTTGAACAAAAATATTCAGGTGATTATAGAGAAGCAGACATCCCTTCGCTCGGCTAAAAGAGAGCTGGCGGATACGGAAAGGATCCTCGCGGAACTGCCGCCGTATGACGCCGCTAAAACCAGCTTTGAGACTCTCCGCGGGGATTGGGAAAAAACGTACGAGGATTTGAATACCCTGAAAGGACTTCAGACGGATTATCGGGATATTTCCGCGATAAAGTCCGAATTGGTCAAGGCGCAAGCCGCGTTTGAAGTCATACGCTCAAAGTACGCTGATTTTAACAGCCAATATGAGACGTTGAACGAGGCGTTTTTAAGGGAGCAGGCCGGGATACTGGCAAAAGATTTGAAACCCGGCGCGCCGTGCCCTGTGTGCGGTTCCATGGAACACCCGGAGCCGGCGTATCTGTCAGAAGAGGACATCAGCGGAGAGTCGCTGAAAAAAGCGCGGAAAAACGCTGAAGAGTCGCGTAACAAGTTGGAGATTAAAACCGCCGAATGCGCCAGGCTGAAAACCGAGTTCGATACCCGCGCCGCTCGTCTGGCGGAAGATTTTCATAAATACGGCGAAGCGGCGGATTTTGAGGAGTTGGGCCGGAGCTTAACCGAGATGTTCAATCAGCGTGATACCGCCGCGAAGGCCTTGGACGCTCGGAAATCAGCGGATGAAAAAGCTCTGGCGCGGCTTAAGTCCGATTTTGACGCGGCGACTGAAAGACATGAAAAGATCGCGCCCGTATACACGGCGCTTGATACGGAATACAATACGCTGAGCGCGCGGTTTATGGAGGATCTGCGGGAGTTCGTACCCAATGCCTCAAGGAAAACAGCGGGGCAGCAGTTAACACAGGTCTTGACGGAAACCCGCGAGGAAGCGAAAACCCTTGCTGGGCGGATAAGCAAAGATGAGAAAGCGTTGGCGGCATTGACGCGATCCCATGAGTCCACAGTAAAGAAGAGGGATGAAGCCTCGGTCGGACGCACGGCGCTGTCCGCTGAAACGGCGGCGCTTACGGAGAGGTTCATAGCGGATTTCTCGGAGTTTGAACCGACCGTGGAGTGGAATGACGCCCGCGCTCGCCTGACAGACATGCTGCGACAGACGCGCGAAGGCGTTATACAACTGACCGCCCGTAAAGTCGAGGATGAAAAGTCTTTAGCGGCGTTGGCCGCGGAATGGGAATCAGCGCGTAAGCGTAATACGGAAGCGGAAGCCGCGCTAAGCGCGGCTGGCGCGCTTGTGACCGAACGGGATAACCGGGAGCGGGATATGCGCGCGAGTAGGGAAAAAGCGCGGGAAACTTTTGAAAACGCCGTGCGGGAAAGCGGATTCAGCTCCGCCGAGGACTACGGAGCGTCGTTGATTACCGAAGAAACGCTCAACCTTATAACAAAGCAGATCAATGATTATGAGAAAACAGGCGAACAGATGAAGAGGGATCTGAATCGCCTGGAGAGCGAAACCTTTGGCAAGGAAGCGCCGCGGCTTGAGAAATTGCGTGAAGCGGCCGATAAAATAAACGAGGACTCCAGAAAGCTGCGCGGAACCCGCGACGACACCAGGAGCCGCCTGACTCAGATAGAGCGTATGCTGAAAGAACTGCGGGCTTCTTCTGTGGAATTGGATAAGGCGGAGAAGACTTACGCCGCGGTTAAGCAGTTATCCAACGCCGCCAACGGGAAGCTGGACTTTGAAACATACGCGCAGATGGCGTATTTTGAGCGAGTGCTGCGCGCGGCCAACCTGCGCCTTAACGTTATGAGCCAAAGCCGCTATACGCTGCTGCGGAAGTCGGAGAGTGACGATAAGAGGTCGAAAACCGGGTTGGAGCTTGAGGTGCTGGACAGTTACACGGGCAAGGCGCGTTCCGCCAACAGCCTGTCGGGCGGGGAATCGTTCATGGCTTCGCTCTCGCTGGCCTTGGGGCTGTCGGATGTGGTACAGCGGAACGCGGGCGGCGTGAGACTGGACGCCATGTTTATCGACGAAGGTTTCGGATCCCTCGACGCGGACACGCTGGAACTGGCGGTTCAGACACTGACGAAT
The DNA here is from genome assembly GCA_031269415.1 of Clostridiales bacterium. Lineage (GTDB taxonomy): Bacteria > Bacillota > Clostridia > Lachnospirales > WQUN01 > JAISZF01. The sequence goes on along the minus strand of JAISZF010000242.1, from coordinate 4,730 downwards.
ATGGCGGGCGGCAGCCGCGTGATTGGCATTATCTCGCATGTGGCGGAATTGCGCGAGCGGATAGAAAAACAGATTTGCGTGCAGAAGACGCCCGCCGGCAGTAAGATTGTGATTTCCGTATCGAATAAGCCGATTGTCACATAAAATGGGAAATGAAGGCACGGGAACGCATAAATATACTGTTTTGGCAAATAATCCTATATAGAAGGGGTGTTGCGCGTGCCGGGCTTTATTACGCACTATATATGCGGGGAGGCTACAATTAATGAACTTCCCCGCGATATTCAGGATATTTTGCAAAACAGCCGTCAGTTATACAATGTGGGCTGTCAGGGTCCCGATATGTTTTTTTATTATCTGCCTGGTCTGATAAAGAAGAATATGAAAAACCTTGGCGTGGATATGCATAAAACCAATGTCCGTTCCTTTTTTTCACATATGCTGGATAACATGAGCGCTGCCGGCGGCGAGGATCGCCTTATGATTTTCTCGTATATCTGCGGTTATCTCTCGCACTACACTTTGGATTGCGGCGCTCACCCCTATGTCTATTACAAGAGCGGATTCCGCGTGGAAGGGGACAAAACCCCGCGCCTGCGATACAGTGTACGGCATCGCAGCTTTGAAACCGCTATAGACGTATTGATGCTTAAAATCATGTCCGGGGAAAAACCCGCGAGTATGAAACTGTGGCAGCTTATAAAAGCGGACAAGAGCCACGCCATAGTAATCGCGGACGCTTTAAGCGACGCCATCAGCGGGGCTTACGACAGGCGAATCAGCCCCAAAGAGGTATTCAGCGCCATACGTTATATGGTGGGTTTGACGCGGATTCTGCAGTCCAAACGCGGACGCCGGAAAAGGCTGATGGAATTGGCCGAGGACTTGACGATCGGCGATCATGTGGTATCCAGCGTAATTCATACGCAGGATGTCAATGACGGCGTGGATTATCTTAACCTCAAAAAAAAGCCATGGTATATGCCATGGGACGGAGATAACGAAATGAACCACAGCTTTGGCGACATGTACAACCAGGCTGTGGATGACGGGACAAAACTCATAAAACGGAATTATATGTTTTTAACAGGGTCGATTAGCAAAGAAACGCTTCTGAAAGACATAGGCAACAGATCACTGGCGTCCGGGCTGGATATCGACGAGGATAAAGTCTTTTACATCCATGGAAGCATGGCGGAACGTCAGGCTCAGTAGGCGCGGTTTCATTCAGCCTCTACCGACGGCTCAAACTCATCAGTATCCTCTTTTGGCCTGCGGCCGAAGGCCAGGCTCCAGTTGATCGACCTTTTGTGTTTGGGCTTCATGCTCAGTGCTTCATTGTAAACCTGTTGTACCTGTTTGGCGAAATGCGCGGCTGACAGATGGCTAATTCTTTTAAAGCCCTCTTCAGCCATTTTTTTCGCCTCGTCGCGTTCGGTCAGCGCGCGGTAAAGCAGATCGGCAGCCTCGCTGTCACGTTCGAAACAATACCCGGTCTCGCCGTGAGAGATAACGCCCTCAACGCTGCGATCGCGCTTGACCACAACGGGAACCTTCCCAGCCAAGGCCTCTATATATGTCAGCCCCTGCGTCTCCGAAGTGGAGGCCATGGCGAACACATCACCGATTTGATAATACAGAGGTATAACCTCCCACGGTCTGCCTCCCGTAAAGATAACCATGTCCGTGACACTGAGCCTTTCGGCCTGCTCTTTAAGAATATCCAGATATGGACCCGGTCCCACGACGACCAGTTTTACGTTGGGCAGCCGTTCGCGCAGGCGGCTCATTTGATCGATCAGCACGTCTATGCTCTTCTCTTTGGCGACTCGGCCAATTGTGACGATTACCGGATCTGTCGGGCTTATTCCCAATTCACTCTTGACGAGGTTTATCTGTTCCCTGCTGAAGTTCTCCTTCAAAAAAGGCGAAAAGTCCAAACCAGTAGGAATAACGCGCAGAGGCCGCGATACCCCGATTCCCTCCAAATATTCCTTGGTCTTCCGCACCGGCGCGATCACAATGTCCGCCCGGTTACAGAATAGCCTGCTGAATTTCTGGGCGATCTTCGGGGTTATCAGGTGACCGTTGGCAATATAGTGTACATAATCCTCATACATGGTATGATAGGTATGCACCATGGGGATCCGATAGAATTCGGACACAATCTTCCCGAATATTCCGACCGGGAATTCCGTCTGAGTATGGACAATGTCCAATTTTAATGATTTTAGTTTTACCAGCAGCTTGGGCGAATAGAGGAATGTTACCCGCTGTGTGGGAAAAAAAATAAACGGCATACTGGGCAGGCGGAACACGCGCGGGGCAGCGTGCGTAACTTCGGGGTTAGTGGTTGTTATAATAAATACCTGATGGCCGAGTTTGTTCAATTCCTTTTCCAACATACGCGTGGACGTGACAACTCCGTTTATTTGCGGATAATATGTATCAGTAAAGATGCCGATATTCATAAATACCTCCAAAACCTTTTGCCTATATTATAACAAATTTTATAGAAATAAGTCTACAGATAAGATATAATATTAAAAAACTGGAAAGGCCGCTTATGAAACCCCTCAGTGAAAGCCAAAACGCCGCTGTCAGACACGGCAAAGGACCGATGATGGTTCTGGCCGGGCCGGGCAGCGGCAAGACCACGGTTATTATACACCGGGTAAACTTCTTGATTAAGGAAATGCGTGTTAATCCTAACAACATTCTGGTCATAACCTTCAGTAAATCCGCGACCGAGGAGATGCGCGGGCGGTTTATCGGTTTGGCGGGCGGCGTGGCGGGAGTCACCTTCAGTACCTTTCACGCCTTATTTTTCCGTGTTATCCGCGGCAGCCATGATCTGGCGCCCGGCGCGGTCCTGTCCGACGAGGAAAGACGGCAGGCCGTAAAGGGCATATTATACGCCATGAGTATGGAAACGGACGACGAGATCGTTCAGTCCGTGTGCAACGAGATATCGAGCCTGAAGAATGACCTGATAAACATTGAGTCGTATAACCCGGCGTCAATGGGCGCGGACGAGTTCCGTCAGGCGGTTCGGGCCTATGAAACATTTAAGGAAAACAGCCGGCGTATAGATTTTGACGACATGCTGGTAAAATGTTACGACATGTTCGTTAACGAGCCCGATGTTCTGCGCGTATGGCAGGAAAGATTCCCGTATATATTGGTGGATGAGTTTCAGGATATCTGCCATGCCCAGTATAAATGCGTATCCATGCTGGCCGGCGAGGCGGGCAATCTATTCATCGTGGGTGACGACGACCAGAGCATATACCGTTTCCGCGGAGCCAGGCCGGAGTTTCTGCTGCGTTTCCCAAAAGACTTTCCTGATTCAGCCAGGGTTGTGCTGGATATCAACTACCGTTCCACGGAACAGGTTATCCGCCTCTGCAATTCCGTGATCGGCAGGAATAAGACGCGTTATTCCAAGGTAATGACGGGCGTCGGCAGGAAAGGGCCGGAACCTGCTGTGATCAAATCGGAGGACGCCAACGCCGAAGCCGCGGAGATAGGCCGGAGGGTTAAAGCGTTGATCTCCAAAGGCTTATCCCCGGAAGAAATCGCGGTCATTTACCGCGTAAATATTCAGTCCCGCGCGCTGACGGACGCGTTTATGAATCTGAATATCCCTTATCAGGTAAAAGACGAAGCTCCCAGCGTCTATGAGCACTGGATCTCAAAGGATATTTATGCGTACCTTCGCTTGTCATATGATAGAGGAGCCGACGAATGCTGTCAACGTATTATAAACAAACCCAAGCGGTATATCAGCAACGCGGCGGTTGCCGCGGCCAGGAACGCCGGCGGCGGTATTATCGCCAATCTATACGTTCAAAAACAGCTTCAGGTCTGGCAGTTGACGCGGGTCGAGGAATTACTGCGCGGTTTGAAGGGCATATCCGGCCGCGCGCCGGCCGACGCCATAAAATACATACGCGATGTTGTGGGCTATAAAGACTTTCTGGAGGAATTCGGGCAATACCGGAGGCTTAACCCTTCAGGCTTGATGGAGGTGTTGGACGAGCTGCGGGAAGCCGCGAAGCCGTTCAAAAAGAACGAGGAATTTACCGCGCACATGGAGCGGGCGGCGGCGACGGCTAAAAAACAAAAATTGGGGAAGATAAACGAGAGAGGGAATGAACATAGACTATGTGTTTTGCTGTCGACCATGCACAGCGCCAAAGGGCTGGAGTTTGACTCAGTGTTTATCGCGGGGGCTGTGGAAGGGTATATCCCTCATGAAAGGAGCAAAACAGAGCCGGAGATCGAAGAGGAGCGCCGACTGTTCTATGTGGGGCTGACGCGCGCCAAACGGTATCTGTGTGTCTCGGTCATAAAAAAACGCCATGAGGCTGATGTGAAACCTACCCGGTTTTTAGACGGGATATTACGATAGGAGGCGATCATTATTAAGAAAATAAGGCGAATGGTTTTAGTACACAAGCGCAAGATTGCGGCTATTATAGCCTTGCTGCTGATTCTGGCGATGCTGATCGGAGTCGCCACACCGTTTTTGTTTATAAGATAGAGGGTGCGGTAAATACTTGCCGCCGTGGCGTTGGTGAGGTAAAAGACCGCCTGCGCTGTGAAAATCGCGCCGGCGGTAAGCAAAGAGGGTTACAAACAGTTTCCCAAAGCATATGAAACAATTGTAAAATGTAGTAAAATATAGTTGTAAAATTGGAAAAAATGGGATATAATCATTGCTGAGG
>JAISZF010000229.1 GCA_031269415.1 Clostridiales bacterium | reverse complement strand
CTTCATATCCGCTCCGAACTCCAAAACGCCGTCCGTCAACACGGCGGCTTCTTTTTCGCCGAATAACACCCCCATACCCCCGGCTCTCAAAATAAACGCCAGTGTCTGTATGTTAGCCAGCGTGTGATCCAGCCTCCCTCCCATTCCGCAGTGGATATAAAACAAACGGAATCCCCTTTTCAGCCCAATCCTTACAGCCGACATGGTATCCGTATCGTCCTTCTCCACGTTCAGTTTTACAATATTGCCGGCGTCCGGCGTATGGCCCAGCGAATCAAAATCGCCGACAATCAAATCCGGCGCGACGCCCGCCCTTTCGAGATGACGCAGTCCTCCGTCCGCCGCTATCACGTAATCGCCCGCCTGCGGTTCAGCGATACTGCCGCTGTATTCGCCGGCGCATACGACATGGCAGACAGCCTGTTTATTTTTTGTATCATGTAAGCCGTCAGCGCGTATAATTATTTTAATCACCTGATTCATTGTCCATGCCGCGTTAATCCTTGTATTATAGCGGATGGGGATGTATAATGATCCGGACAGGGGGAACAACGCATGAGCGAGGTTTCAAGAAAACGCCCATCTTATATGAACGCCGCGGAAGTTCTTGATAAGGTCTTTGACGTATACAGACGCTCCCTATTATATCAGATTGGGCTGAATTTTTGCGTCTATACAATCGGGTTCGCCGCTTTGTATGTTATATTAATCGGCGTGGTCATTACCGGCCTTTTCGCCGGAACCGCCGTCAGTTTAACGGCGGGCGTTTCGGGGACGGTTATTCTCGGGGTTATAGGCGCGGCAATACTTATATGGCTCTTTATCATATATGCCAATTTGTGCGCGGCTGCCTGCGGTTTCCTTTCCTGGCAGTCATACAGCGGCAGACCAATTGATTTCAGCGCGGCCCTAAAAAACACGTTCAAATCGTTTGGGCGTATCGCCGCGCTGTCTTTGGCCGAATTGGCGGCCGGCATACCGTTGGCGCTCCTGCTGTGCGCGGCGCTTTTCGCGGCATTTGCCGATCAAGTCGCGTTTATTGGTGATTGGACAAATGAATTATTTTACTCTCTGTTCACATTCAGGAATCTGCTATTGCTGTTCGCCATAGCAATACCGGTTTCGCTGCTCGGCGTGATAGCCTATAACTACTGCGCGCTGGCGCTGCCCGCCGCTGTCTTCGACCGAAAATATTTCTTCGAAGCCATAATCAGTTCATACAGGCTCATGAAGGGTGATTTCTGGCGTATACTGGGTATCCGCGTCGTATTCGCCGGCGCGGTCACGCTGATTAATTACAGTCTCTCAAGTTTATCCTCAGCTTTGCTCGGCACGCTTACCGCTTTATCCGATTCATTCTCCCCGAATCAATTCGGCTTGATGACGATTGGCGTCGTCGTTCAATATGCCGTGAGTTTTATAACAGGCGTTTTATTAATGCCGCTTTCGTCCATTTTGACCTCGATCCTTTTTTTCAATCAGAAGATAAAGAAAGAGAGCCTGGATCTGGCAATGCGGCTTGAAATATTGGAGCGGACAAATGGACTTTGACAGCGCGATGCGCGAAGTTCTGAATCAAACTAAATACGATAAACTGGCGGGGCGCGTCTTTGACTGGCGGCAATGGCTGAAAGAACGCGCTATGGAGATATTGCGCCATATTTTAGATGGAATAGATATCGATCTCCGCTCGCTGTTCCGCCCGGGTTCAGCCGATTGGACGAAGAGCTGGATTGGCGTGTTACACGCGGCGGGCATTATCCTGTTGATATTAATCGCCGCCAGGCTGATATTCTATGCCGTAAAGCGCGTTAAACGGCGAAACGCCAAGTCTAAAGGCGTATTTGAGGGCATAGACAAAGAGCGTTCCACGGCGGCGGGTTTATTGGAAGAAAGTGCTTGGCTGGCTTCCGGTGGTTATCTCCGTGACGCGGTGCGTTACTGTCTGGCCGCGTCGCTGCTCGCGCTGGACAGGAAAAGGATACACCGTCTTGATTATACCAAAACAAACAGGCAGATTATACGTGAGCTTCGGGATAAGGCCCCGTCTTTTGTCCCCGGTTTGACTTTAGTAGTGGATGTATTCAACGCGGTATGGTTCGGACGCAGAGGTATGACAAACAGCCAGTTCGATGATTACTGGCGGGAAACGTCCATGCTGTTAGCGGAGGTGGATGCATATAAAAAGGAGTAAGATAATTTACGCGTTCGTTATATTTATCTGCCTGCCGCTGGCCGTGTTCCTTTTCGCGGCAAACTCCCAGAACTCCGACGGGCAGAGCTATACCAGTTTCAGTACCGGTACCGACGGAGCGAGCCTACTTTACGACAGCTTAAAGGCTATGGGCTATCCCGTGTCGCACGGTTACAGCCTGCCTGATCCGGATTTAAGCATACTGGATATTCATGTCTTTGTCGAGCCGAATTATTATTATTTCGCAACTACAGATTTAGACGGCGTTTTGGCTTGGGTATTCAAGGGCGGGCGTATGATATACCTGGATTCCTCCAGCTTTTCGTATATAGACGAGGAACTGTACTACCGTTTAGGCGATCCGGACGCGGTTTCCCGCGGCTACACGCTTTATTCATACGGGCTGGGTGAAATTATTTCCGGCTCGTCAGATCCGCTGCTGAATCAGGCGCTGATAGATGACAGCGCACCCGGAGCGGACTTCACCGCTCTGCTGGATCGCTGGCGGACGTCCCCGGTTATCCGCTTCAACGAGAGCATACATGGTTTTACCGATTCGGGCAACGCCTGGTACCGAACGCCCGAAATATTGAAGATGCTAACCTATCAGATTGCCGTCGTCGCGATTCTTATTTTATGGCGTCTGGGGAAGAGGTTCGGCAGGCCGCTGCCTTATTTTGAGGAGATTGAGCGGGAGGAGAACGAGCATGTTAAGGCGCTGGCTAATATTTATCGCAGAGCCGGTGTTTCCGCGGAGGCGTTGTCAGCTTACCAGGGAAATGTAATTTTATATGGAAAATCCCACCAGCACTCTTTACAAAATACAAAACAGAACGCAAAACGTGTTATATAAACGCCAGTAGCCTTACTGAAGGTTTATAGGTTCCTTAAAAACCTAAATACATTATGCAAGGAGACAAAAATGCCGTCAGGCTTCACACAGTCAGTGATTCAACGTATTAAAAGCGAGATAGGAAAGGTTGTAATCAACCAGGAATATATGACGGACATGGCGCTCTGCGCCATGCTGAGCGGCGGACATGTATTAATAGAGGGCGTGCCCGGCCTTGCAAAAACCCTTTGGGTTAAGACGCTGGCAAAGACGCTGGCGGTAGATCACAAGCGCGTGCAGTTTACGTCTGATTTAATGCCGTCCGACATCTTAGGCACAAGGGTTTTTAATGTCAAGAACGCGGAATTTGAACTGCGAAAGGGTCCTCTGTTCACAAATCTCTTTCTGGCTGACGAGATAAACAGAACGCCGCCCAAAACGCAGTCCGCTCTGCTTGAGGTAATGGAAGAGCGTTCCATAACCTTGGATGGCAATACCATTCATTTGGCTGAACCCTTCATGGTATTCGCCACGCAAAACCCCATTGAGTATGAAGGCACTTATCCATTGCCGGAAGCCCTTACGGACAGGTTCATGATGAAGCTTCCCCTCACCTACCCCGGCGTCGCGGCAGAAAAAGAGATCATACGCATGTACAATGACGGAACCATTAATTATCAGGCTGAACCGGTCTGCGCCGCGCGGGATTTACTGGCGAGCCGCGCGGAGATCGCCGAGGTGCGCGTGGATGACAGCATATATAATTATATTGTCAGTATCATAGAAACCACGCGGCGCGTCACCGCCGTCGCCATAGGCGTCAGCCCCCGAGGTTCCGTGTCCCTGCTGCTCTGCGCCAAGTCGTACGCGGCTATGAACGGCCGCGACTATATAATTCCGGATGACGTGCGCGAATTAGCTCACCCCGTGCTGCGCCACCGCGTAATTTTGCGGCCCGAGGCGGAAATCGACGGGGTTAAGCCCGACGCGATAATTGAAAACATCCTCTCGCAGGTTAAGGTGCCCCGCTGATGAGCGTTACCCGGCGTTTTATTATATTGGCCGCGTTCGGCCTGCCGCTGCTCGTCCTATCGGTTTTCACCATAGCGCCCGTCTTTGTCTTTATCACGTTTAACGCGATAATCTTCGGTCTGCTGACGCTGGACTTTATTGTATCGCTGAAATCGTCGGGGAGTCAGATAGAAATCCGAACTGTCGCGGACGATAAATTGTACTTCAAGGCTGATAATGAGATAATCTTTTATGTCAGAAACAATTCCGCGAGAATCCTGAAGCTCTGTTTAAAGGACAGCATACCCGACAGGCATTTTACAATCATAGAAGCGTCCGACTTGAAAGGGATTGTAAAACCGGATATCGAAGCTGTGCTGCGCTATACAATCCGGCCCGCCAAACGCGGGGCGTTTATCTTCCCGAAGGTTTATGGATATGTTTACAGCGTGATGGGGTTCTGCAGGCTGTATTTCGAGCGTGATCTGCCGAGGGAGTATAAGGTATACCCCAATCTGCGGGATTTGAGCCGTTACAGGCTGATAACGCGGAACAAGCGCCTGTTGCCCGCGGGCGAGCGTACTCTGCGCCTGCGCGGTCTGGGAACTGAATTCGAGAGCCTGCGTGAGTATATAGAAGGCGATGATTTCCGTAGGATCAACTGGATGGCTACGGCCAGAGAAAATAAAATCATCGTCAATCAATATCAGATTGAAAAGAATCAACCCATATTCACGTTGATCGACGCCGGGCGGCCAATGAGTTACAGCGTGAAGGGCTATAAGAAACTGGATTACGCGATAAACGCGGCGCTGATCCTTTCGGATATCGTAAATCAGCAGGGCGACAACAGCGGACTGATGGTATTCGACACCAGCGTACACGCGTGCATATTGCCAGGCAAGGGAGACACTCACCGAAACCGGCTCATGGAAGCGCTGTATCATATACAGGACACAAAAAGCGCCTCCGATTACGAAGGCGCTTTTATGGAATTGATCAACCGGCAGAAAAGGCAGGGGCTGGTCTTTTTATTTACTGATTTTGAAACGCCGGAGCAGGCCGAGGAATTGGCGGCCAACATACAGATGATCAAGAAGCGTCATACCCCGTTTATTGTTTTAATGGAAAACGACAGCCTGAACCGTATGGCCGCCGAAAACGGCGATCATGATAAACAGACGGCGTATCAACGCGCCGTGGCAATCGAATTCCTGGAAAAGCGCAAGGCCATGATTAAGAATTTAAACGCCCGCGGCGTAGCCTGCTTGGAAAGCCCTGCCGAGGACTTCGCGTTAACCGCGGTAAACAGCTATTTAATGGCCAGGCGGTAACCCAGAAACATGAGGATCAGGGTCGCGAACGAAAAGGCTAATTTTACCCATGGCAAAATCTGCAGAGGCGTAAAGAAGCCCTCGATAAGCCCCGCGATCACAAGCATCAGAGTGACGCCGGGCACAAGATACGCGGCTTCTTTCGCTCCTCTTATAAACGAGTCTCTCCTCCTCAAATCGCCGGGCGTTAAAATCGCTTGTCCAATCATCAGGCCGCACGCGCCGCTGATGAAGATCGCGGTCAGCTCAATGAAGCCGTGCGGCAGGATCAGCGAGAAAAAATTGAGCATATCGGAGCCGTTTACCGCTGAGAGACTAGACAGCCCGCCCAAGATAACGCCGTTGAAAAACAGGATATACACGGTCCCCAAACCCGCGACTACGCCGCCCGCAAACGCTAACAGCGACACGTTTATATTATTGGTCATAATGTAAGCGCTGAGAAACGAGTAGTTCGTTTCGCCAGCCGCTGAATTTTCCTGAGACGCGGCCTGAATAAAGTTCTCGGGCAGAAACAGGCTCGCGTATTCGCGATCCACGAGGATCATTGCCAGGCTGATCAGAACGCCGGCCATAAACAGCGCGAACGAGAAAGCGACGTAAGCCCGCTTGGCGCGTAAGGCCCGTCCGAACCCCTTACGTATATACCAGATTACGGAGGCAAACCCGCCCTTCTCCCGCAGGTAGAAATGCTGATGCGCGATGCCCGCCAACTGATTGAGGTATGAAACCGACCTTCCGTTGGGAAAATGCGTTTTGGCGTACGCCAGATGCAGGCTGACTGCCCTGAATAATTCGGCGAATTCGTTAATCTGGCCGAGTTCCAGTGTTTTGACGCTCTTTTTAGCTAAAAGGGCGTTATAAGCTTCTAATTGCTTCCAACGCGCTTCGTTTTTTAAAATGAATTTATCCTCTGTCATTATCTGTCCCTCATATTTAGGAGTTGTTATGGACTATATTACAATTGTCACACCGGAGAACATCGAGATAGAATACAGGCTGGCCGGGCTGGGTTCGCGCCTCGCGGCGGCTTTTATAGACACGATGATTCAGCTTGTGTCGTTCGCGGCGGTGAGCGCGGCTATTCTATTCGGCATAATGCGCCTGAATCTATACCGTATGGATGATCTGGATATCCATGGCATAGGCCCGGCGCTGTTGATTATCAGCTTTTTTGTTATATACTTAGGATATTACATCGCCTTTGAATTCAGCATGAACGGCCAGACGCCGGGCAAGAAAGTCTTCAAACTGCGCGTTATACGCAATAACGGCCAGCCGATAACACTCGGCCACAGCATAGTACGCAATATCCTGCGGTACTTTGTCGATATCACCGGGGCCGGCGTTATCTGCGTACTCTTTAATAAGCAGCACAAGCGTGTCGGGGATATGGCCGCTTCCACCGTCGTCGTCGCAGAAAACCCTAACGTGAATATTATACACCCGAACAGTGATTTTGAATACAGTACGGATAAATATCAAAACCCGCGTTTGAGCGATGATGAATATTATCTGCTGCTGGAATTTCTGGAGCGCGGACGCGAATTTTTAGACGGGGGATTTCATCTGCGCCAGCGCCTAGCCCGATATTTTGCCCATAAATTCGATACACAGGAATATCTGATCACCGATGAATTATTGAGCCAGTTGGCGCGGGCGAACCGGCGTTAATCAGTCGTCGCATTCCCGAAGCACGCGCCGGGTGTCCACGTCGACTAAAATGATATCGTCGCCGAACTGACAGACGTTTTCCCAGGGGATCTTGTATTCCTGATCGCGCCCGAACATGCCGAACACCCTGCCGGGTCCGGGCACTATTATACTGATGACCGTGCCGCAGTGTTCGTCTATCTCAATATCGCAGATGAACCCAAAACGGCAGCCGTCCTTTATGTTAATGACTTCTTTCTGTTTTAAATCATATATTCTGACCACAAAAACCGCCCCATCCGCTTAGACTGTAACACAGTATATGCGTGGGGCGGTTTGTACTATTACCGTGGTTTCACTTCGCTTAGTTAATCTGAACGCCGTCGTTATGTTGAAGCACACCGTACAGCTTCTTACGGATACCGTCAAGGTAGGCATTCACTTCCTCGCGCGAGGCCAGCCTCTTTACGGGGAACACTTGGCGCGACGGCGTTCAGATAATCGGCTGGTTGTATCAGTATTACAATACCGAACCAAAGCAGGCCGTATTCGACGGTCTGAAGAAGAACATCAAAATCAGCAAGGAAAATATACCCGCTACTACCCAGCTTTTCACGCCGGACTGGATTGTTCGGTATATGGTCGAAAATTCGCTGGGGCGGTTGTGGATTGAGAGCCATCCAAACAGCGAATTGAAATCCAACTGGAAATAGTTCGTGGAGTTTGTCAAAACGGTCTACAGCGCGGACACGTTGGAGGAAAACCTGCGCTATATAGCGGACGCGCTCGGCGGTAACGGTACGCCTCGCGAGGTCATACGCAAGTATTTCCTGAACGACTTCTACAAAGACCACCTGAAAATATATCAGAAACGCCCAATTTACTGGCTGTTCGACAGCGGCAAAAAAAACGGCTTCAAGGCACTCGTCTATATGCACCGCTACAGCACCGACCTGCTAGCGAAACTGCGGACGGATTACGTCCACGAGCAGCAGGAGCGTTACCGCACACAGCTAAAACACACCGCCGACACGCTGAATTCCGCCACAGGCGCGGGAAATCGCCGCCTACGAGGAAAAGGTTCATCACCTCGCTGATATGAATATCGCTATCGATCTTGACGACGGCGTGAAACACAACTATGATATTTTCGTCGATGTCTTAGCGAAGATATAGGGGATGTGCGAATGCATAAAGTCGAAACGATAGAGGAACTGCTAAACGCCAAAGAAGACGAGCAGTATCAATTTAAAGAAGCGAAAACCCGCTTTGATTCCGGCGAGGCGGCTCGTTGTTGCTGCGCCTTGGCGAACTGCGGCGGCGGCAAGCTGGTGTTCGGCATCACGGATAAACACCCGCGTCAGGTCGTTGGGAGCAAGGCCTTCAACCAGCCGGAGCGCACCCGCAAGGGGCTGATTGACAAACTCCGTGTGATGGTGGACTTTCAGTTATACGAACACGAAGGAGAGGGGGTTCTGGTGTTTGCTGTGGCAAGCCGCCCCATCGGGCTGCCCGTACAAGTGGACGGCGTGGCTTGGTGGTATGAGGGCGACAGCCTGATACCTATGCCGGAGGAAATTCGGCGCGGTATATACGCCGAAAACGGATATGACTTCTCCGGTGATGTTTGCGGTGGCGCGACGCTTTCTGACCTTGACGACAAAGCAATATCGGTATTCCGCAAAACCTGGACGACTTACAGCGGCAACAAACGTTTAGAAACTCTGTCTGTGGAGCAACTGCTACGCGATTGCGGCGCAATCACTGATGACGGCGTCACATATGCCGCCCTGATACTGTTCGGGACAAAAAAGTCAATGAGGAAATTATTGCCTCGCTCCGAAGTGATTTTTGAGTACCGCTCATCGGAAGCGGCTGGACCCGCCGCGCAGCGCGATGAATTCACGGAAGGCTTTTTCAACTACAACGAACGCATCTGGGAGCTTATCAACTTGCGCAACGACAAGCAGCACTATCAAAACGGCTTGTTTGTGTTCCCGATTGATACATTCAACGAGCGCGTCGTCCGCGAGGCGTTGCTGAACGCCATTTCACACCGCGATTATCAACTCGCGGGAAGCGTGTTTGTACGGCAGTTCCGTGACAAACTTGTTGTGGAAAGCCCAGGCGGTTTCCGTTATGAAAAACATAGGAAAACATAGGAACCCTATATTCTTCTTTAAAGTTCAACCTGATTAAGCAATATACTTAACCATGTCTACCACTTTCGGCTGTAACGACCAGCCACTA
>JAISZF010000224.1 GCA_031269415.1 Clostridiales bacterium | reverse complement strand
ACGTTCACGATCAGGTTTCCGCTATGGACGAGCCGGACACACTCATTGCGCCCGGCATGATATTCTGCGTGGACATAGGTATTTATCATGAGGAATGGGGAATCGGCTTCCGGCTGGAGGATAACTGCCTTGTAACGGAGACAGGCTGTGAGAATATATCCGCTGCGACTCCCAGAAGCATAGAGGATATAGAAGCGGTAATGAATTAACCATGGAGGCCGCCGCTCACGTTTATATAACCGATATTCAGAGATACTCCATTCACAACGGAGACGGGATACGCACGACGGTTTATTTCAAGGGCTGCCCCCTGAAATGCCGTTGGTGCCATAATCCGGAGAATATAAGTTATCTGCCGGAACTTATGTTTGATCCCGACAGATCCAAAGACGCCCGTTCACTTACGGGGCGGGAGTATACCGTGAATGAATTGGTGAAAATTATTGAGAAAGACAGCCTGTTCTACGAAACTTCATCCGGCGGCGTCACCCTTTCCGGCGGAGAGGTTATGGCGCGGAGTATGGACTTTATCGAGACTTTGGTTCGCGCGCTGAAAACGCGCGGATTTCATATTGCCGTGGATACCTGCGGTTACGCGCCGTATGAAAATTTTCGGCGTATATTAAACTATACGGACATCTTCTTATATGATATCAAACATATGGATCCCAAGCTCCATGAATTATTTACCGGAGTGAGCAGCGTCCGGATACTGGATAACCTTGTGAAACTAAGCCGCGACGGTGCCAATATACGGATACGGCTGCCGATAATTGCCGGGGTTAACGCCGACGACGGCCATATAGAAACGGTCGCAGCGTTTTTAAGGGATATACGGATATCCGGAATAGACCTGCTGCCATATCATTCCGCGGGGAATTACAAATACGAGCGGCTTAACCGCGCGTCGGAAACAGCCGTCTTCCAAACACCGGATAAGGAACTCCTGGATCATATTAAAAACAAATTTATATCAGCGGGGTATCATAATGTCCGAATCAGCGGGGGTGAGAATTAGTGGCGGCGGAAAAAAGAGGTATGAACGAGCGTGTACAAAAACTTAGAGAGCAAAGCGTCACGGCTGTTCCGCATATCTGCCCGGAGAGGGCGCGATATGTTACCGAGACCTATAAGAAATACGAAGGCACGGTTTCCATACCTGAACTCCGTGCTTTGGCTTTTAAGAACTATTTGGAGAATAAAACCATTGTTATTTATGAGGGCGAATTGATCGTGGGGGAAAAAGGCGCTCATGCCCAGGGCGCGCCCACATTTCCGGAACTTTGCTGCCATTCCCTTGACGATCTCGAAGTCATGAACCGTAGGGAGCATATCTCTTTCGCCGTGTCCGCGGAAGCCTTCGTGGCTCAGAGAGATGAAATCATTCCCTTTTGGGAGCGGCGTTCCATTAGAAACAAGATATTCGCGGCAATGCCCCGGAAGTGGAAGGACTGCTATGAGGCGGGGATCTTTACGGAATTTATGGAACAGCGCGGCCCGGGGCACACTGTCGGCTCAAGGAATATTTTCATCAAAGGCTTTAAAGACTATAAAGAAGAGATTAACGCCGCCTTGGCGCGGCTGGACTATATAAACGACCCGCTGGCTCTTGACAGGCGCGACGAACTGAACGCCATGCTGATTGCCTGCGACGCGATCATCACCTTCGCGAAGCGGTACGCGAGACTTGCCCAGGAAATGGCCGCCGCCGAGAACGATCCGGCGCGGCGGGCAGAGCTGTCGCAAATAGCGGAAAACTGTGAAACCGTTCCCGCGAATAAGCCGTCCTCTTATTGGCAGGCCATACAGGCGTATTGGTTCGTCCATATCGGTGTGACCACCGAAATAAACCCATGGGACGCTTTCAGTCCAGGCAGGCTGGATCAGCATCTTAATCCCTTCTATATCGCGGATTGCGCGAATGGAATACTGGACGAATGCAGGGCGAAGGAACTTCTGGAATGCCTGTGGATAAAGTTCAATAACCAGCCGGCGCCGCCTAAGGTCGGCATAACACTCAAGGAGAGCTCAACCTACACCGATTTCGCCAATATCAACACGGGCGGAATCACCGAGGACGGCGAGGACGGCGTCAACGATGTAAGCTACCTGATCCTGGATTGCATGGACGAAACGCGGCTGCTGCAACCAAGCTCCAACGTGCAGATCAGCAAGAAGACGCCCGCGCGCTTCTTAAAACGCGCCTGTGAGATATCCCGAAAAGGCTGGGGGCAGCCGGCTTTTTACAATACGGACGCTATTGTCGCCGAACTGCTTAACGCCGGCAAGTCTATCGACGACGCAAGACGCGGCGGGGCAAGCGGCTGCGTGGAAACCGGCGCTTTCGGCAGCGAGGCCTATATCCTGACGGGCTATTTTAACCTCCCCAAGATCTTGGAGCTGACGCTGTATAACGGTTATGACAGGCTGACGAAGAAACAACTTGGCTTAGAACTGGGATACGCCGCGGATTTCAAGAGTTACGAGGATTTTTTGGCCGCTTATAAAAAG
>JAISZF010000088.1 GCA_031269415.1 Clostridiales bacterium | reverse complement strand
GATTGGTATGGATTAGTTTTACGCTGCCCCGCTTATCCGTCCTGTAGGCGGGGGGCGTCGGACTCTGTGGAACGCGTGGTTGATTTTTCACATGCCGCGCCTTCGGCTCTTGAGAATGTGTTATACTTATTTCTTCCGGAATCGGGCAAGTAATTTCTTCCGTTTCCGCCATAACCTCTTTCGTCGGACTCTCTGACGCGGCTCGCGCGGCGGCCCGCGTCTCGGGAGATAATACCACGACGGACGCGCGCGGGTTATCCAGCAGTCTGTTTTTGACCGCTTCCTTAATAAATTCCTGATCGAATGTTTCCATAGCCTTACGGTACGCGGCTTCGTCAACCGCCTGTCCGTAGACAAAGGCGGACATTGCCTCGATACCCGCGTCTATGCCCTTATGCGGCTCGTTCTTCACCGCCGCCAGACTATACGCGTATTGATGCAGCACCGACGCGACGCGCTTCTCGTCGAAGCCGACGTCCGAGGCCTGTTTCAGGCAGGCGTCCGCCATAGCCTTTAATTCGCCTGATTTCGCCGGGTCAATTCCTTTGAGTATAACGCTCAGCAGGCACTCCTCCATCATGCTGTTATACTCCACATTGATCCGCGAGGCATGGCCCTGTTTTATAATATCGCTGAATATATCCGCGTTTCTGTCGTCCAGCAAGGCGGCCAGGATCTCCATGCGCGCGGCTGATACCGTGTCCGAGCGATCACATAGAACATAGGATATCGCCATGCTGGATATGCCGTCTTTGGCCGGGTATGATACGTATTCCTCGCGTGTGCCCGCCGCCGACAGAACCGCGGCGTCCGATACTTTCAGGGGAGGTTCGCCGTCCGAACGGCGGGGTATCTTGGATAGATATTCTTCGTCCAGTAATTCCAGCGAGCCATTTATGTCCTGCTTACCGTAAAGCGTAATCAGCGCGTTTTCCGGGCGGTAGTTGAGATCGTATACTTCTTTAAACTCTTCATACGTCAATGACGGAATCATCTCCGGTATGCCGCCTGAGTCGAAACGGTACGCGCTGTCCGGAAACAGCGAACTGTATACCGCGCGGCGCAGAAACGCATCGTCAGTGGAATACACGCCCTTCATTTCATTGTATACGGTGCCGTTATAGCCCTCTTCATCCAAACGCCATCCCTCCCGCCGAAAGATCTCCTCGTCGCGGAGCGCGGTCGGATAGAATATACCGTCCATATACGCGGCTATCAGTTTCCGGTATTCCGTTTCATCGCGGGAGGCAAGCGCGTAAACGGTGAAGTCGCTGAATGTCATGGCGTTGAGGAATGTCGCGCCCGAATGGTTCAAGAGCCATGTAAAGGGCTTGTTCTCGCCGCGAGTGGAACCGCCGAGCAGGCAGTGTTCCATGATATGGTTTACACCCGTGTCGTCCCGCGCGGGTGTTTTAAAGCCGATTGTGAAGGCTTTCTCAGAATCAGCGTTTTCGATATATATAACCGAAGCGCCTGACGCCTTGTGGCGATAACGTGTTTCCTGGCCGTCGTAACGCGGCGCTGCCCGCCGGGATATTACCTCATACGCGGACGCGGAAATGGCTTCCGTTGGACGAAAGCAGAAGAAGGAAAAACAGATCAGTAAGAATAAACCCTGTTTGATTAATCGCGGCATGGCGCTCGCTCCTATTCTCTGTTGTGTTGAAAGACTTTATTATTATGACTGATTAATGTTATAATAATACAAAAGCTGACAATGGAGGGTTTACAGTGAAAAGAGGGGCAGCGAGGTATATCCGTATTCTGGCGGTTTGTTTGCTGTTGTCGTTTACGGCGTATTTTGCCTGCGCCGAGGGGAGTCCCGTAGCCGCTTTGCTGTCCCCGATAGCCAGGAAAACGAATTTTGTTATCCTGGGTCTGGACGACGGCGGTCAGCGTACAGACAGCATAATCGCCGGATGTTTGAATACCGAGCGCAAGAGCGTAAACCTGCTTTCCATACCCCGCGACACGCTGGTAACAGTACCGGCGGATCGGCTGGCTGTTATGAAAGAGCGTTATCTGGGCATATCGGGCGACGGAAGAATGAAGCTGAACTCGGTATACACTTACGGAGGCGAAGAGTACGGGGCGGATTTTTCCGTTAAGCAGGTCGAGGATTTGCTGGGCGTTAAGATACAATATTATGTTACGGTCGAATTGGAAGCGTTCAGATACATAGTCGACCAGATAGGCGGCGTTGAGTACGACGTTCCGTTTCGCATGAAATATACGGACACTTCGCAGGATTTGGTTATAGACTTACAGCCTGGCGTCCAGATTTTAGACGGGGCGCGGGCGGAGGGATTGGTGCGGTACAGAAAATCGGACGACGGATCGCATCCGGAGTATACGGACTTAAGCCGGGCGCAGACCCAGCAGGCGTTTATTAAAGCGCTGGCGAATAAGATAATGACGGAAAAGAGCCTTTTGGAGAACGCGTCGGTACTGATACCCGCTTGGCAGAAATACACGGTCACGAATATGGACCCGGCGGATACCGCGCAATATTTGAAGCATATAGGGGATTTCAAACGTTATGAGATAACTTCTAACACGCTTGTAACCAGGGATGAAAGGATAAACGGCTCGGATTATATAATAGTTGATATGGAAGCTTCCGGAGATGTAATCGAAACGGTATTCGGCCTGTCCGACGGGGAATCTCCGGACAGTTCCAAGGGGAAGCCCATTAAGGTGTTGAACGGCGGCGCGCTGTCGGGGCTGGCGGCGCGGAGCAGGGTGTTATTAATAAACAACGGGTTTACGGTGTTGGGCATTGGGGACTACGAAGGCGAGCGTGTGGCGCATACGAGGATCTTTGTCAAGCGCAAGGGCATGGGCAATGACATTCAGGCGCTTTACCCGGGCAGTAAGATCATTGTGGACGACAAGGCGTTTGATGAGGAGATTGTGGTGGTGCTGGGGCTGGACGCGGAATGATGGCAGTGTATGATCTACGTGATCCAAAAAGAACCTGCTGAGCAAAAACTCAGCAAGGTTCTTTTTCGTACACCGTCGACTCAAGTTATTTAGTTTTATCAATCAAAGCCGCGGTAAGGGTTATTTCCACTAAATATCCAGACGTTAGCGTTGTTTGGACACATGTTCTGGCAGGGGCGCAACCGCTGTCAAACCAAGCGTCCCATACTTCGTTCATCTCATCAAACATAGACCAATCGTGTATGTTTATCTTCGCGTAAAGAACATGGTTTTTACTGGATCCATATTCTTCGAGCAGCCCTTCGAGTCTTTTTGTAAGCGATTTCATCTGTTCTTTCATAGTAGGTTCCTTGCCCGCGGAAATGTGGCCGGTAAAATAGATAAGGCGCTAAATTTCAGTGGCCTAATACACAAAAAGAGGTTAGGGATATAAAAGTAACAGAATTAAAAATGATATTAAACGGTTTATCAATTGAGCCACCGCTTGATTTTGAAAATATCTCTGCAAGACCACCATACAAATTTCATAAAACTCAAGTAAAAACGCCGCTGAACCCTCAGCGGCGTCTCCCTATTTCTTCCCCTTAATCTTATCAAACCAAGTCTTCTTTGAATTCTTGTAGTCGTCGCCCATCTCGTCGGCGAAGTCGCGCAGCTTCTGCCTCTGCCGTTCCGAAAGCTGGGTCGGCACATTTACAATCAGCTTAATAACCAAGTCGCCGATCATGCGCTGATTTTTAACATTCGGCACGCCCTTGCCGCGTATATTCACGACCGTGTTAGGCTGCGTGCCCGCCTTAACCTGATATTTCTCCTCGCCGTCCAGAGTGGGGATCGTGATTTCATCGCCCAGGGCGGCCTGCACAAAGGTTATCGGCACATCCAGATACAGGTTCGTGCCCTGCCGCGTGAATAAACGGTGCGGCTGCACATATACCGTAATCAGCAGATCGCCCGCCGGCCCTCCCCTGTCCCCGGCCTCGCCCAAGCCGCTTCTGCGGATGGACTGTCCGTTATCAATGCCCTTGGGCACGTTGATCTCGATTGTCTTGTTTGTGCGAACTTTGCCCGCGCCATGGCATGTTGGGCATGGGTCACGGATAATCTTTCCCTCTCCGTGGCAGACGCCGCATGTGCGCACCGAGGTCATAGCGCCGAACATGGTTTGCTGCTGAACACGCTCCTGACCCGTACCTCCGCAGTGCCTGCAGTTCTCCGCCACAGTGCCGGGTCTAGCGCCGGATCCGCCGCATGTCTCACAGGTCTCCAGCGTCTGAAGCTTGACTTCCTTTGTTGTCCCGAATACGGCCTCTTCAAACTTGATCTGCATATTTGTGTGGAGATCCGCCCCGCGGCGCGGCCCTGTCCTGCGCCTGGTACCGCCCGAAAATATATCGCCGAATCCGGACTCTCCGAAAAAGCTCTCGAAGATATCGTTCATATCGAACCCGGCGCCGCTGTAGAATCCGCCCGCTGTACCGCCCGCCGCCGGATCAAACGCCGCGTGCCCGTACTGGTCGTACGCCGCGCGTTTCTGACCGTCGCTCAGCACAGCGTAGGCTTCGTTTACCTCTTTGAACTTATCCTCTGCCTGTTTATCCCCCGGATTCGCGTCGGGATGATACTGCTTCGCCATCTTTCGATAAGCTCGCTTCAGGTCGTCGTCGGACGCGTTTTTCTGTACGCCCAGCGTCTCGTAATAATCCCTTTTATCAGCCATTGAACCATCCCATCGCAATGCTTATTAATCCGCGTCTATCACATCGTCATCCGGAGCGCCGCCCTGGCCCTGGTTGAACGCGTTGGGATCGAATCCTCCCTGCCCGGCCTGCGGGCCCGCTTGTTGATAGAGTTTGGTCGAAAACTCGTTCAGCGCCTTTGTATAAGATTCTATAGCGGTTTTCAGCGTTGACGCGTCGGCTTCGGACATATTGTCTACCTGCATACTGTCGTTTACGGATTTCAATTTAGACATCTCTGACTGCAAATTGGCTTTGTCCGTATCGGATACCTTATCACCCAAGTCTGTCATCAATTTTTCCGTCTGGAATATCAGTGAGTCCGCTTCGTTCTTGGCATCAATCGCCTCTTTGCGCTTGCGATCCGACTCGGCGAACTGCTCCGCTTCTTTCACCGCGCGGTCTATCTCCGCGTCGGACAGATTCGTGCTGGCCGTAATGGTAATCTTCTGCTCCTTGCCCGTGCCCAGGTCTTTCGCCGACACATGGACAATACCGTTGGCGTCTATATCAAACATAACCTCAATCTGCGGCACGCCCCTCGGCGCGGGCGCTATGCCGTCCAGACGGAACTGCCCCAGCGTCTTGTTGTCGCGCGCCAGCGGGCGTTCGCCCTGGAACACGTGTATGTCAACGGCGGTCTGGTTATTCTCGGCAGTGGAGAACACCTGCTTCTTATTGGTCGGAATGGTGGTGTTGCGGTCAATCAATTTCGTCGCCACGCCGCCCAGGGTTTCAATGCCCAGCGACAGCGGCGTTACGTCCAGCAGCAGGATATTGCCCGCGCCGGCGTCGCCTGCCAGTTTGCCGCCCTGAATGGACGCGCCCAGCGCCACGCATTCGTCCGGGTTAATACCCTTGAACGGTTCCTTACCAGTCAGCCTCTTGACCAGATCCTGAACCGCGGGGATACGCGTGGAACCGCCTACCAGCAGCACCTTCGAGAGTTCTCCCGGCGAGAGATCCGCGTCTTTAAGCGCAGTCTGCACGGGGTTAACAGTTGCTTCTATCAAATCGTGAATCAGTTCCTCAAACTTGGCGCGGGTCAGGTTGATGTCCAAATGCTTGGGGCCGTCCTGATTCATCGTAATAAACGGCAGATTAATATTGGACGTCGTGACGCCCGAAAGCTCCTTTTTGGCCTTCTCAGCGGCCTCTTTCAAGCGCTGCATCGCCATTTTATCCTGGCTGAGATCAATGCCTTCCAGTTTCTTAAATTCCTGTACCAGATATTTTATAACACGATCGTCGAAATCGTCGCCGCCCAGGCGGTTGTTGCCGCTAGTCGCCAGCACCTCTATAACTCCTTCTCCGATGTCTATAATAGACACGTCGAATGTGCCGCCGCCCAAGTCGTAAACCATTATCTTCTGTTCTTTTTCATTGTCCAGCCCGTAAGACAGCGCCGCCGCCGTCGGCTCATTTATGATGCGCTTAACGTCCAAACCCGAGATCCGGCCCGCGTCCTTGGTGGCCTGACGCTGGCTGTCCGTAAAGTAAGCCGGAACGGTGATAACGGCTTCGGTCACGGTCTCGCCCAGATATGATTCCGCGTCCGATTTCAGTTTTTGCAGGATCATTGAGGAGATCTCCTGCGGGGAATAATTCTTGCCGTTGATGTTTACTTTATAGTCGGAACCCATCTTACGTTTAATAGAACTCACGGTATTATCGGGGTTTGTGATAGCCTGACGTTTGGCCGTCTCTCCCACCAGGCGCTCGCCGGCCTTGGTGAATCCCACTATTGAAGGCGTGGTCCTCATACCCTCCGAATTCGCGATAACCACCGGCTGCCCGCCTTCCATAACGGCTACGCATGAGTTGGTGGTTCCTAAGTCAATACCGATTATTTTTCCCATATATATCCTCCTAGTTAGCGACCTTGACCATACTGGGCCGCAATACTTTATCTTTATATTTATAACCCTTCTGCAGTTCCTCCGCAACGACGTTCTCGCCGAGGCTCTCATCATCGGTATGCGCCACCGCGTGATGAAAATTGGGATCGAAGGGTTCGCCCGCTCCGGGCACAGGCTCCACGCCCATACGCTTTAAGATCTCGGAGAGCTGGCGAAACGTCATCTCAATGCCTTTATACAAGCTGTTTTCCTTATCTTCGGCGGCGGCCAGCGCGCGCTCGAAATTATCCACAACCGGCAGCAGCTTCTCAATGGTGTCTTTAACCCCGTCGTCATATATTGAAGCCTTTTCCTTGATGGTGCGTTTGCGGAAGTTGTCGAACTCGGCCATGGTTCGTTGCAGCCGATCCAGCAATTCAAGCGCCTGTTTCTCTTTTTCATTGGCAACAGATTCCCAGCCCGCCGGCGCCTCTTCCTCCGCCGCGATCTCTCCGTTTTCCGGCTCGGCGTTTATCTCCGGCTCCGCGTTCGGTTCCGGTACTGCTTCCCGCGTTTCCGCGTTGTTAACCTTGTCTGGTTTATGCTTCATGCAATCGCCCTTTCGTTAGCCGCCTGACAGCGCTTTAATAACAGCGTTTATATGTTTCAAAATTCCGCTTAGAACAGATACCGCCTGCGAGTAATCCATGCGCTTGGGCCCGATAATGCCGATAGACCCGAAATTCTGCCCACCTACATTATAATTGGCTTTTATAACACTGCAATCCTCTAACAGCGCCAAATTATTCTCCGCGCCTATAACCACCTGAATCTTTTCAGAATTATTCTTCCCCAGCAGAGTGATCAGCATATCCCTTTCCTCCAGCGCCTGAAACATGGCCTTAGCTTTTTCAACATCGCTGAATTCAGGGAAGCTTAAGATATTCTTTACACCGCTGGTATATATCTGCACATCATCCTCAGCTTGAATAACATCCATAATCGCGTTCAGCACAGCCATAACAACGCCCGCGTTTTTACCCGCGGAAGCGGCCAGCCTAGCCGCAAGCTCTTTGTCGATATCCTCAAGCGCGTAGTCGCGCAAACTATCGCTTACGAGCCTGGAGAGCCTTTGCAGGGTTTCCTCGTCCGGCGAGCTATCCATGTAAATAACGTTATTCTTAACGACTTTGCTGTCCGTCACCAGAACCATCACAAAGGAATGCTCATCCACAGGCACGAATTGAATATGCCGTATACGCGTCTTCTTGACGGTGGGTTCCGAAACAATTGTGGCGTAATTTGTAAGCAGCGCTATCGCGCGCGCGGTTTCCTGCATCATGTAATCGATTTGATTGATATTGCTGGCTATAACCTGCCGCAAAAACCGCGCTTCTTCCTCGGTAAGCTCACGACGGCGCATAAGCCGGTCTACATACAACCGATACCCCTTATCGGATGGGATGCGCCCAGCGGAAGCATGCGGCTGAATAATAAAACCCATATCCTCCAGGTCGCTCATCTCGTTTCGGATCGTCGCGGAACTGATGCCGAGGCCATATTTCTTGGCGATCGTCCGCGATCCGATAGGTTCGGCCGTCTGGATATAGTCATTTATAATCGCTTCCAGGATTTTTATCTTTCTGTCGTTCAAGATCATGAACTTCACCCCCGGAGCTGTTAGCACTCGCTTTTGTTGAGTGCTAACTACTCTAATAAAATAACACCTGACAGGTATTCTGTCAAGTGTATCGTAAAAAATGTTTTGAGACTCCTCGTGATTCATTTATCGCCGCTTTATCTTTTTTTGTTTCAATCCACATCTGGGTGTGGCCCAGATTACGGAAACCAGGTAGTCACGCAACTTTGTCACAGAAATTTATAATCGCTACTTCAGTAAATGTTTGGACTGAATCTATTATATCCTGCAATTTTTGAATAGTCTCGTCGTCATAAGAAATCTCTCCACATTGGGCGCATATCTGTGAAGGCACGTTCTTTATGATAAAATATCGACCGTCTATTTCCTTCATGAAACTAGCGGTTTTGTTTTCTACAGGCGCTTTACAAAAAAAACAGTTCATTATTGAGGCTCCCTTCTGGTTCTATAATCATCCAGCCATTTTATATTATTAGGGTAATAGGCTGTTATTAGATTTAATTCATCGCCTTTTAAACCGCAATTCTCTAGTGCTGATTCAGGGCCATATGGGCTCCACCGACGTAAGCCAGCAGTACGACATCAGCCGCGACCTGCCGGTCGTGAAGCGCTATTTTGAGGATTTGCTCCGTATATTCGGCGGTTACATTGATTTTGGCATGCTGTTTTTCATCGATTCGGATAGAGACTATAAAAACGTCTTTGAAACGGGTTTCGCCGATTACGCGCTGTCCAGGCCGACTGTGGCCAGCGTGTTAATCGGCTGCAAAAACCCGGCGGAAGTAGATGAAGCAACGCGATACCTCACATTGGACGATTCGGAAAGGGATTATTCCAAAATTCTAAGCTCCGAACGTAATGATTTTAAGGGCAACTGTGTTTACTGCGGTCACTGTCAGCCCTGCCCCCTGGGGATCGGCATCGCGTCGGTCAACAAATATCTCGATATCGCGCGGTTGGATACGGCAAACATACCGCCGTCCATCAAATCTCATTATTCCGGCCTTGAACACTCAGGCGAAGATTGTATAGTCTGCGGGAACTGTGAAAGCCGCTGCCCGTTTGACGTGCCGATCATTGCAAATATGCGGGAAGCGTCGGAACTGCTGGGGCGGAGTTGACGCTGTTTTTGACTCTGAACATAACCTGTGGTAAGATATGTTTCAATCAAGAACGCTTATATCTAAGGAGGACCGCGTGCTCGACATTAACCTGTTCAGAACGAACCCGGATCTCATCCGGGAAAACATTAAAAAGAAATTTCAAGACGCTAAACTGCCTTTAGTGGATCAGGTCATCGAACTGGATAAAAAGCTCAGGGAAACCCGTTCGGAAGCGGACGGGCTGCGCAATCAGCGCAATGTTCAAAGTAAACAGATCGGCGCGCTTCTGGGGCAGGGCAAGAAAGCGGAGGCGGAGGCGGCAAAGGCTTCTGTCAGCCGAATCAACGCGAAACTCGAATCGCTGAAAGAGGCCGAGGATACACTGGCGGCCGACCTGAAAAAGCCCCTGATGCTGATTCCCAACATCATTGCCGATTCCGTGCCTATCGGTCGCAATGACAGCGAAAACGTTGAGGTTGAGAGATTCGGCGAGCCGGTTGTGCCGGACTTTGAAGTCCCCTACCACATCGACATCATGGAACGCCTGAACGGGGTGGATCTGGACAGCGCGCGCAAAACCGCGGGCAACGGCTTCTATTACCTGAAGGGCGATATCGCCCGTCTGCATTCGGCCATTCTGTCCTACGCCCGCGATTTTATGATCGACCGGGGCTTTACGTACTGTATACCGCCGTTCATGATTCGCGGCGGCGTTGTTACAGGCGTTATGAGTTTCGACGAGATGGAAAACATGATGTATAAAATAGAGGGGGAGGATCTGTACCTGATAGGCACCAGCGAACACTCCATGATCGGCAAGTTCATAGACAATTTACTGGATCCGAAGGATTTGCCGCAGGCGCTCACCAGCTACTCGCCGTGTTTCCGCAAGGAAGTAGGCGCGCACGGCATTGAGGAACGCGGGGTTTACCGCGTCCACCAATTCGAGAAACAGGAGATGATTGTAGTCTGTCTGCCGGAGGACAGCGGTAACTGGTTTACGAAACTCTACGGCAATACGGTGGATTTTTTCCGCACGCTGGATATCCCCGTGCGCACGCTGGAATGCTGTTCCGGCGATCTGGCCGACCTTAAAGTGAAAAGCATAGACGTGGAGGCATGGTCTCCGCGTCAGCAGAAATATTTTGAGGCGGGGAGCTGCTCCAATCTCGGCGACGCGCAGGCAAGGCGGCTGGGCATACGCGTACGCGGTGAGAAAGGTAACTTTTTCGCGCATACGCTGAACAATACGGTCGTTGCCCCGCCCCGGATGCTTATCGCGTTTTTGGAGAACAATCTGTGCGAGGACGGTTCCGTGCGTATACCCGAACCGCTCAGGATGTACATGGGCGGTAAGGATAAAATAACATCTTGACAAGATTTTCAGCCGCGCTGCTGTGCGCCGTTTGGCTGATCGCCTGCGACGGCAACGGATTTTACGTGACCGAAACCAACGCGATGAAATACTGCTACGCGGACGTGACGGGCGACGGGAATGAGGAATTGATCCTGTTGACCCCGTCCGCGGAAACAACACCCTACGGCCAAGCCGGCAGCTCGTTATACATCCTGGATCCCGGCAAGGATCTGATTGGAAGGCATGAAATCATATCCGAATTCGACGTGAAAGACATGAAGCCCCTTACCGTAATGGCGGGGGATGTAAACCGCGACGGAGTGAAAGAGGTTTCGCTGAAGGTTTACAAGACGGCGGAGTATTCCCCGGAATACGCCCAGAGGCCGTTTTTCTTCAATGTTTCACGCGGTAAACTGGAAGCCGTATGGCTGGGCTCGCGTTTAGCCCGGCCATTTGTGGATTACGCGCTGGCCGATTTAAACGGCGACGGGTATGAAGAAATCGCCTCGTTGGAAATGGCCGCCGAGGGATATTTGCTGGCGGCTTACTCATGGGACAGTTTCGGATTTACATGCTACGCCAAAAGCGATGTACACAAAAACATAGAGAATCTCTACAATATGGAATCTCCTGAAACATGGATAAAGATCGCGCTGGAAAGCATAAGCGGGCGGCAATAGATTATTGCTCCCGCAATACAATCCCGCCCATGCCGAGAGATGTTTTAGCCCCCAAACCGGAGTAACTTAAGAAAATCGTCTGAAAAAGCGCAGCCCTCAAACGCGTTTAATTTCAGCGCCACGCTGTTCAAGAGGGGATACAGGGAAAACCAGTTACTATATTCCCTATCCTGTTTATACGTTGTCACGGTTACGAGCTTAAGCGCGAACAGATGCGCCGAAGGTACGTTTAACATGTCCGCTAAGGTGATCTCCGGGTACGCGATCGCCTTCAACACCTGAATCCCGCTGGGTATGCCTGTCACATTAAAACTCCCGGCGCTCAGGCACGCGTCTATAAGCGGCGCGGTTTTTGGGGAGAGTACGGATAGCCTGAATATAATATCGTCTTCCGCCTCGTAAACAAACAGGCTGTACGGGTTACAAACAGTTTCCCAAAGCATATGAAACAATTGTAAAATGTAGTAAAATATAGTTGTAAAATTGGAAAAAATGGGATATAATCATTGCTGAGGGGATGAAGCATGAAAACCGAC
>JAISZF010000063.1 GCA_031269415.1 Clostridiales bacterium | reverse complement strand
GTAAAATAAAATCACATTTTAATTTAAACGTAAAAATAGGGAGTTCCTGTCTATGTATATAAAACGCCAGTTGGAAGATGTTGTGCGGCGCGCCAGCGAGACGTTTCCGGTTGTCATGGTCACCGGTCCGCGGCAGGTAGGCAAGACGACCATGCTTGAGAAACTAGCCGGGCCGGAACTTTTCCTGCAGTGTTATCCGCCGCCGGTACCCATTGACGAATTTCAGTACGCGAAAGAATTGCTGCCCTTTATCAAAATTCACGCGGACAAGTATAAGAACAACGGGGATTTCTGGCTGACCGGATCACAGATGTTCCATATGATGAAGCAGGTCAGCGAGAGTCTGGCGGCTCATATGTCGATACTTATTTACAACGAGATATACGCGATCTCACTCAGGTGGCGGACGAGTCTGCTTTCCTGCATTTCATGACCGCCTGCGGGGCAGCAGGTGACATATACGGAATTGGCGCGGGACGCGGGCATTAGCTCGCCAACCGCCAGGCAATGGATGTCCATCCTGACGACTTCGGGGATTGTCATCTTCTTGGAGCCATATTTTAACAACGCTCTTACGCGTATTGTGAAATCCCCAAAGATGTATTTTATGGATACCGGCATGTGCGCCTATCTAACCCGCTGGGATTCCCCCAAGACCCTAGAAGCGTCTATGATGAGCGGCGCAATTTTTGAGACCTATGCTGTCGGTGAGATTATAATCTGATACGCGGTTATTATTCATGTTAATAGCTCCAGCATAAAACCGTTGAATAACGCAAACCCTTATGATATACTTGGCGGGTAAACCCATGCGTGGATTATGGATTCTCCGGCCTCTTCTCCGCATCGGGGTAAAATAAACAGGAGGTTTAAATGATCGACAAGAAAACCATCATCACAAAGTACGGCAGAAAAGAGAATGACACCGGCTCGCCGGAAGTGCAGGTCGCGCTTCTGACCGAACGCATCAATCACCTGACGGATCATCTGCGCCTTCATCCCAAGGATTTTCACTCGCGCAGGGGCTTGTTAAAAATGGTCGGGCAGCGCAAGGGCCTGTTGAACTATATCAGGGAAGGCGACGTAGTCAAATATCGTGAACTCATTGGTGAATTGGGGCTCAGGAAATAACCGCGTCACGCGACCGCGCGCTGCCTTGTCCGAAGCCGGGCAAGGCGCGCGGTTTTTTTATGCGCCCGGCGCGATACGCCGCCGGCGCTGGCTTGAAAAAAGAAGGGAGTATTTATGTCAAAAATTTACACCATGGATTTAGCGGGGCGCGCATTGACCGCGGAAATCGGACGCGTAGCGGAATTGGCGGGCGGCGCGGTGATTATGCGGTACGGCGACACAATGGTGCTGGTTACGGCCACCACGTCGGATAAACCCCGCGCGGGCATTGATTTTTTCCCGCTCTCCATAGATTATGAGGAGCGGTTGTATTCTGTGGGCAAGATACCGGGCGGCTTTATTAAACGGGAAGGCAAGCCGACGGAGAAGGCTGTTTTAACATCACGACTGATCGACAGGCCGATACGGCCATTATTTCCGCAGAATTACCGCAACGATGTGGCCGTCGTGGCGACGGTGCTGTCCGTCGATCAGGACAACAGCCCGGAAATAGCCGCTATGATCGGTTCGTCCATTGCCCTCTGCGTTTCCGATATCCCGTTCAAAGGGCCGACCGCGGCGGTGAATATCGGGCTGACGGACGGACAGCTTATGGTCAACCCCACGTCGGATCAGCGCGAAAGATCGGATCTGCTGCTGACGGTGGCGTCTACTCGTGATAAGGTTATGATGATTGAGGCGGGCGCCAACGAAGTATCCGATGAGCAAATGTTTGAGGCCATAATGCTGGCGCATGAGGAGAATAAGAAGATTGTGGCGTTCATAGACACGATTATAGCCGAGAACGCCAAGCTCAAGAGGTCGTACACCGAACACGCGGTGCCGGCTGACGTATACAACAAGGTCAAGACATTTATCACGGACGAGCGTATGGAAAACGCCGTCTTTACCGATATGAAGCAGGAGCGCGACGAACGCGTGTCCGCGATTACCGGCGAGGTTATGGATTCACTTCTGCCATCTTTCGAGGGCGACGATCAGGAGGAACACGCGGCATTCATTAATGACGCGATCTATAAATTCGAGAAAGAAACAGTACGCAGGATGATCCTGCGCGATCATAAACGTCCCGACGGCCGTAATATGGACGAGATCCGCCCGCTCTCCGCGGAGGTGGATGTTCTGCCCCGCACGCACGGATCCGCGCTGTTCACGCGCGGTCAGACGCAGGTGCTGACGATCACCACTCTGGGTTCCATGGGCGAGGTGCAGCGGCTGGACGGCTTGGATATTATGGAAGAAACCAAACGATACATGCATCACTATAATTTCCCCAGCTTTTCCGTGGGCGAAACCAAGCCGTCGCGCGGCCCGGGCAGGCGTGAGATAGGCCACGGCGCGCTGGCCGAGCGCGCGCTGCTTCCGGTTATACCGACGGAAGAGGAGTTCCCTTACGCCATACGGCTGGTGTCCGAGGTTCTGAGTTCCAACGGTTCCACGTCGCAGGCGAGCGTATGCGGCAGCACGCTGTCACTGATGGCCGCCGGCGTGCCGATAAAGAAGCCCGTGGCGGGCATTTCGGTAGGGCTGGTGACCGGGAATTCGGACGATGAATTTGTTCTGCTGACAGACATTCAAGGGTTGGAGGACTTCTTCGGCGACATGGATTTCAAGGTCGCCGGCACCGGCGACGGCATTACCGCCATTCAAATGGACATCAAGATAGACGGCCTGACGCCCGCGATTATTAAGCAGGCTCTGGAACAGACACATAAGTCGCGTAATTTCATCTTAGACGGCGTGATGCGCGCCGCCATTGATAAGCCAAGGGCGGACATTTCCGGTTTCGCGCCTAAGATCGCCATGATCCGCGTAGAGGTGGATAAGATTGCCGAGGTAATCGGATCGCGCGGCAAGGTTATCAAACGTATTATTGAGGAATGCAATGTCGAGAAGATAGACACGGAGGACGACGGCCGCATATTCGTCGCCGACCGCAATATGGACAACGTGCGCCGCGCCATCGATATGATCAATACGATCGTGCATGATCCGGAAGTCGGGAAGATCTATACGGGCAAGGTCACACGCCTGCTCAACTTCGGCGCTTTCGTGGAGATCGCGCCGGAAAAGGAAGGCTTGATACACATTTCGCAACTGGCGAAGGAGCGCGTTAAGAAGGTTGAGGACGCGGTCAACGTGGGCGACATCGTTCAGGTTAAGGTTATCGAGATCGACGATCAGGGCCGTATAAACCTCTCGCGGAAAGCGACGCTGCCCGGCGCGTCCGAAGCCGACGAAAACCCGGAACCGCCGCGTAGATCAGGGCCGCCCAGAAATTCCGGCTCGGATGAACACGGCAGATCGGGTTCATACAGAGGCGGTTCGGACAGTCGCGGCTCCGGTTCGTCCAGAGGCTCGGAGGATCGCGGCAGATCCAGAGGCGGCGCTTCAGATGAGCATGGCAGGCCAAGCAGCCCCCGAAAGCCGTTTGGCAAGGAGTAAAGGCTATGTTTAAAGTGGTAACACTGAAAAACGGCATAAAGATAGCTATGGAAGAGATGGACGCCATACGATCTGTCTCTTTCGGTATCTGGGTTAAGAACGGATCGCGGAATGAAACGCGATCCGAGAACGGGATCTCCCACTTTATTGAGCATATGATGTTCAAGGGTACGGACAGGCGATCGGCAAAGGATATCGCCGATGAGATGGACGCGGTGGGAGGTCAGATTAACGCGTACACCACAAAGGAGTATACCTGCTACTATACACGCACGCTGGACTCGCATCTGAGCATAGCCATGGACGTCCTCTCCGATATGTATCTGCGCTCGTCATTCGACGAGACGGAGATAAAAAAAGAATGCAACGTTATAGCGGAAGAAATAGACATGTACGAGGACACGCCGGAAGAAACGGTACACGACCTGCTTCAGTCGCATATCTGGGAGAATAATCCCCTGGGGTTTTCCGTTATAGGGGAGAAGAATACAATCTCGAGCTTCCGCCGCGATTCCTTTAAGGGTTATCTGAAAAGGCATTACAGCCCTGAAAACACGGTGATAACGCTGGTCGGTCATTTCAACCCGGACGAAGTGGTACAGAGGATTGAACAGGTCTTCGGCGGATTCACCGGGATCGGTAAAGAGGACTCTATCACGCCGGAAGTGGTTTACACTCCTGGCATATCCCTGAAGCCCAAGGATATTGAGCAGACTCATCTCTGCCTTGGTTTCCCGGCCATTTCGTTAGGCGATGATCGCTCGTATGATCTTACCGTGATGAACACGGTGTTCGGCGGCGGCATGAGTTCACGGCTTTTCCAGACTATTCGCGAGGAAAACGGAATGGCGTATTCCGTATACTCATATATGACGCCGTATACCGACACGGGTTTGTTTACCGTTTATATAGGGTTCAACGCCAACCAGGCTGAGGATGTTATCAGGCTGACCTTCGACGTTATCCACGGCTTTTTCACGGATAAGGTCACGCGGGAGCAGTTGGACAAGACCCGCGAGCAGTTGAAGAGCAACTTTCTGTTAAGTCTTGAAAGCACCTCCAGCCGTATGAGCAGTTTGGGGCGGTCGCAGCTGTTATTGAACCGCACATTGAGCGACGACGAAATTGTGGAGAAATTGGACGCGGTGACACTCGACAGTCTGTATGACATGGCTAGGCTTGTGTTTGACATGAACAAGATATCCATGTGCGTGGTGGGACGTTTGGGGGACTGGGACTATGAAGCCCTACTTAACAACGCCAAGCAGCGGGGATGAATATATGAGCGAAGAATTTTTTATCAAACGCGCCGAAGACGCGAAGGATCTGCCGTTGCCGGGTTATATGACGGAAAACGCGGCGGGTATGGATCTGCGCGCGAACGTGCATGAAGACATACAGCTTTTGCCCGGCGATTATAAAGCTATACCCGTCGGGATCCATATAGCCCTGCCAAAGGGCTTCGAGGCGCAGATCAGGCCGCGAAGCGGGCTGGCTGTAAAGCACGGCGTAAGCATGGTAAACGCGCCGGGCACTATAGACGCGGATTACCGGGGCGAAATCCGGGTCATTCTAATAAATCACGGTACGGAGGCGTTTATTGTACGTCGAGGCGACAGAATCGCTCAGATGGTCGTCGCTTCGGTTGTTACGCCGGTGTTTACCGAAGCGGGGGAACTGCCGGACACCGCCCGCGGAGACGGCGGTTTCGGGCATACGGGGATGTAAAGATGGCTGATTTGAATAAGAGCATTGAGGAAATTCTGTCGAAATGCCCGCAAATGCCCCAGCGGAATCTATTGCGCGATGTAATGAGCTATAATGATTCGATGAAGATTTCACAGGTGATAAAATTCTTTGAGCGGCAGGGCGTTTTGTTTACTAAATCTATGATTCAGCACTATGTAAAGACGGGCGTTTTACCCCCTCCGGAGGACAAGCGCCGTTACACGCGGTCTCATTTGCTTATGCTGGCGATATTGGATCAATTGAAAGGGATATAGTCCCTGGAAGACATGGCGGCCGCCTTTTCCGGACTGTCCGAGGCGGATGGCAGCTTGATTAAGCGGTTTCAATCCTTGGCCGAGTACGCGGCTATAGCCTGGCGGGAGACGCTGAACGGACTCGCGGCTGAAGCGGCTGAAGCGGCGAACGGCATGGGACTGGACGAGGACGAAACCCGGCGGATGTTCGAGTCGTTTGTCGCGCTGGGTGTTATGACGCAGAGCGCCGCCGCAGCGCAAACGGCGCGTTATCTGCTGAACCAGGAAAAAACAGCCGGGCGCTTGGATTAGCCAGCGCGTTTCGGCTGTTTTTTGTATGTTCGCGGCGATACAAGGCCGCCGCCCGCGCCCGATTATGGGCAAAATGATAATAACCGGCTATCTCGCGAACGACTTTGAGAGATCCGCCCGCGCGCCGGCGTCCACATGTTTAACGAAAACGGACGCTTTTATAAGCTCTTCCAGCTTCCGTTCATACGCGTCTCCATTCAGCGGGAACCTCACCGCGGCTTCATTGAACGACGAAAGCATTATGCCGTTGGCGAGCATAACCTGATTCAGGCCTTCCTCCCCGCGCGCGATCAGCACGTCGTGGCCGGTCAGGATGGTTTCGGCGAATTTCTGAATCACGACCGGATGGTTATACGGCTGGCTCCCGTCCACGGGTATATGTGTTTCCCAATTTTCAACCGTGCCGAAGCTTTCCTTGGTTTCGTTCAAATATTTCAGCATGGATACGCGGTTGCGGTAGAATATCAACTGACCGCGGCAATACACCAGCGCGCCGTTTTCCCCTGCTATCTCAAGCCTGTTAACGCCGGGGCATTCGCCGGTCGTCACTATAAAATGCCCGATCATGCCGTTATCATGCTCCATGTAAGCGGTGACCTCGTCTTCCACCTCAATATTATGATACTTGCCTAAATGGGCGAAGCCGTTGACCTTGGCGGGCATGCCGAACAGCCATTGGTACATATCCAGATTATGCGGGCACTGGTTAGTCAGCGTACCGCCGCCCTCCCCCGCCCATGTGGCGCGCCACCCGCCGGAGTCGTAATACGCCTGCGAGCGGAACCAGGCGGTATTGATCCATGTAACGCGCGTCAGCCGGCCCAATTCGCCGCCCGTTATAATATCCTTGATTTTCTTGTAGTATGGAAACGTTCGCTCATTAAGCATTATACCGAATACCAGATCCGGCTTTTGCTTTTTCGCTTCCCCATAAGCCTCAATCATATTCCGCGCGCCGTTTACATGTACTGTCAGCGGCTTTTCGCACAGCACATGCACACCTTTCCGCAAGGCGTCTATTGTAACCGGCACATGATCATAATGCGGCGTGGCGACGAGTACGGCGTCGAGCGCGGGATCTTCCAGCATATCCTTATGGTTGTAATACGCCTTTACGTTGAACTTCTCAGCGAACTTATCGGCTTTTTCCGGGATAATGTCGCACACGGAAGCCAGCGCCGCGTTATCCAGGCCGCTGATAAATGACGCGTGCGAGGAACCCATGTTCCCCAGCCCGATTACGCCGATCCTTACTTTAGTTGAATTGAGCATATTCACCCTCCTTCAAAATTTTATCGTGTTCCATGTCCTTTTTTTGACGTAAGGTCATCATGGTTTTTTTCGCATTGTCAACGTGAGATTTGAAATCGCGTTCAGCCTCATCGGGGGTCATATAGCGGTACCGTTCCGCAATTCGCAGACGCAGGTTGTGGATGTCGTCTGCCGTAAAGGTATTGGCTACAAGTTTATCCATCTTCATTCCTCCCAATCAAACTTGAAAGCATCTCTGTACGTTTAAGTTGCTTCAGGTACCCATTCTTTATCAGCAAAGCGGAACCCATGTTCCCGATCCCGGTTACGCCGATCCTTACTTTAACTCATATGTATCCGCTCTTAATCCAAAATTACTTTATACAGGATAACACAGCGGCGGCTATAATAAAAGCCCTGTTACGCAAGGCTCTCAAACGCTGAATAAAACCGGACGAGAGGATATAAAAATGTCCATCCCGTCCGGTTATTAATCAGTTATTATTGAATAAGCTGAAGCACGTTCTGTGGCTGCTGATTGGCTTGAGCCAGCATGGACGTGGCTGCCTGCGAAAGCACGTTTGCTTTGGTCAGGCTCATCATCTCTTTCGCCATATCCGTGTCGCGTATACGCGATTCGGAAGCGGAGAGATTTTCGGAAGAGATGTCCAAGCTCTTCATCGTGTAGTCCAAACGGTTCTGTACAGCGCCCAAGGTGGCACGGTTATCCGTAACTGTGCCGATGGCCGAGTCGAAAGTGTTCAGCAGAGCGTCAATGTCGGAACCCGCCATGCCGCTGAAATTGCTGGCTATAGCGGTTTTTACCGCACTAAGAGAAAGTCCGGATGTATTCATAGTCCCAATGTTAAATTGTATAGACTGGTTAGAATTCGCTCCTACCTGAAGATATATTTTATCGCTCGAGTATGATCCACTGATAAGTTTCTTGCCGTTAAACTCGACTCGATCAGCCATGCTGTCAATCTCATCAAATAATTGAGTGATTTCGCCGGCGATCTTAGCGCGGTCTTCCTGCTGGTTGGTGTCATTGGCGGCTTGAACTGTCAGTTCACGGGCGCGCTGCACCATATTGTCAATCTGCTGCATACCGCCTTCGGCGGTCTGCACCAGCGAAGAGCCGTCCTGAGCGTTTTTGGAAGCCATGTCCAAGCCGCGTATCTGAGAACGCATCTTTTCAGAGATAGCCAAACCGGCGGCGTCGTCGGCCGCGGAGTTAATGCGCAAACCAGAGGACAGCCTCGCGGAGGCTGTGGCTTGTGTTTGACCCACACTCTTCATTGCCCTGTGTGAATTCAGCGCCAGTACGTTTGTGTTAATTACCATGTTGCTCATAATAATCCTCCCTGAATTTATTTCGGGGTATCCATACCCCGTTATATATGTCAAGCCGCCTATGATTCACGGCATGACGTTATTCTTATTATTTTCTGTCGGCGAGATATTTATACAAAATCGCGTGCTGGTTGATATAAAAGCCCGGACAATGCCCGAGCTTTTATTGTACGCGCTGGAATTATCAGCGACTATATGAAACCGCAGTTTTTATCCGCGAGTGTAA
This sequence comes from Clostridiales bacterium, assembly GCA_031269415.1. GTDB lineage: Bacteria > Bacillota > Clostridia > Lachnospirales > WQUN01 > JAISZF01. The sequence goes on along the minus strand of JAISZF010000063.1, from coordinate 7,898 downwards.
TTTGATTAAGTATCTTTACAGAATACATCAGAGAAAACGCAAATAAACGAAGCCCTTCGCAGAACCCGATGCCGGCCGGTCATCTTCTGTTCTGAAATATATATCGGCAGGAAGCGTTTGTAACTTAGTAACAAGATTTGGATTTCGCCTCCGGGTTAACGTAAATATGACATAGACGCCGGGCGAACATTGAAGTATAATGCGTAAATAAGGAGGAAACGACGAGATGAGCGAAAAATATATATTAGCCTTTGACCAGGGAACTACCAGCAGCCGGGCAATACTCTTCAATAAAAACGGCGAAGCGGCCGGGCAATGGCAGCGCCCGCACGAGCAGATTTACCCCGAACCGGGTTGGGTGTCGCATAACCCGAAAGAGATATTTTTCAACATCGTTGAGTGCGCGAAGAGAGCCATGGAAAGCGTCGGCGCGTCGCCGGTCGATATTGCCGCCATAGGCATAACCAACCAGCGCGAAACACTGGTCGCGTGGGATAAGCGCAACGGCGAGCCGGCGTGTGACGCGATTGTGTGGCAGTGCCGCCGCACGGCTGATCTCTGCCGACAGGCGCGGACGGACGGTATGGAGGACGCTCTGCGCCGGAAAACCGGTCTGCTGATAGACCCTTATTTCAGCGCCACTAAGATCCGCTGGACACTGGATAACATCCCCCGCGCTCGGGCGCTATTAGAGGAAGGCAACCTGATCGCCGGTACGATAGACAGTTGGCTGATCTGGAACCTGACGGGCGGGGCAAGGCATGTGACGGACTATACCAACGCGTCGCGCACCATGCTGTTTAATATCCATACCCTCAAATGGGACGAGGAACTTCTGGATTATTTCAAGATACCGGTAGACATTATGCCGGAGGTTATCCCTTCAAACGGATATATCGGCGCCACGCGGAAGGAACACTTCGGTGAGGAGATACCCATTACGGGCGTCGCGGGGGATCAGCACGCCGCGCTGTTCGGGCAGACATGCTTTAACACGGGGGATGTTAAAAATACCTATGGCACTGGCTGTTTCATATTAAAGAATATCGGTGAACAGCCAATAATATCCAGTAAAAAACTCCTTACGACTATTGCCTGGCATATTGACGGGCAGACTGTTTACGCGATGGAGGGCAGCATCTTCAACGCGGGCGCGGCGGTGGAGTGGATGATGAAAGAGGCCCGGCTGGCGGACGACGTGAATGAAATAAACGAAATATGCGACGATACCCCAGATACCCAAGGCGTGTATATGACGCCCGCCTTTTCCGGGCTTGGCGCGCCATTTTGGGATATGGACGCGCGGGGGATCATTTGCGGACTCAGTCTCTCCTCTAACCGGAAGCATATCGTCCGCGCGGTTATGGAGTCTATCGCCTTTCAGTCCAAAGCCGTTATCGACGCGATGGAGGATGAAACCGGTCTTCCTATGAGCAGGCTGCGGGTGGACGGCGGCGTCAGCAAGAGCCGGTTTGTAATGCAATTTCAGTCAGATATCTTAAATATACCTGTGGAACGCCCTAAGGTTACGGAGACGACCGCGCTGGGCGCGGCTTATCTCGCCGGGCTGGCAGTGGGTTTTTATAAGGATTTAGAGGATATTTCGCGGAATCACATTATGGACGAGATTTATGAACCGGCCATGGATGGGGCCGTCAGGGAGGAAAGATACAGGATGTGGCTTAAAGCTGTGGAACGCGCCAAAGACTGGGCAGGCGGACAGGTGGGATGACATGAAGGGTGGTATGCTGAGGGATTCTCTCTGGAAACAGGTCAAGTCTTTGATGGATCACAGCCTGTTCTTTCGCGCCGTGGACGCGCTGTTAGCCTTTTTTCAACGGATCTTCAGCGCCAGCGTCTTGGCGAAATTCTTTACCGGCGTTATAAACGACGAGGTTTACGACGCCAGCGTGTTTGTCCGGTTTGTACGCGCGGTTCCGGGGCTTTTTGTAAACATGCGCCGGTCCTGGTTTAAAACCGCATATGACAACAGCGGATGGTCGCTGATGATGAGTAATCTGGGCGCGCTGGCGCAGGGCAGCGCTGCCGCTCGATTTGTATCCGGTTTTATCGGCCTCGATTTAGAAAAACCCCGGAAGCAAAGCTGGTTCCCGCTCGCGCTGATGGGGATTGGCGCCGTCGGCGCTGTGGCGGCGTTCATAATCATTCCGTCGAAACTGTACGCGGCGGCGGGTGTCGCCGGTGTTATCGGGGCGCTGGCTGCGCTGGCCTATCCCGAACTGGGCGTGCTTTGCGTGACGGCGGCCGCGCCGTTTTTGCCAACAATGGTTCTGGCGGCAATACTGGGTTATACCGCGCTGTGTTATTTCTTTAAGCTGCTTACGGATTCAGGGTACACGCCGTACATAGACGCGACGGGTCTGATGGTGGTTGTGTACGCGGTCGTCGGGCTGTTCTACGGGGTCACCTCGTTCCATCCGTCCAGCAGTGTACGGGTAGCGCTCCTCACCGCGCTTATCACGCTGAGCTACCTGCTGACCACAGCGCTGATCAATTCAAAGCGCAAACTGAACGCCCTTCTATTTACATTCTGTACCTCCGCCGCTGTGACAGGCTTAGTGGGGGCGTATCAAAAGTTTTCCGGCAAGATGGATATGACATGGGTAGATAAGGAATTGTTTTCCGACCTGACATTGCGCGTGTATTCCACGTTCGCCAATCCGAACGTTTACGGCTCCTACCTGCTGCTGGCAATACCGGTGTGCCTGATTATGGTTCACATGTCGAACCGCTGGCTGTATAAGCTGTACTATCTCCTCATCTCCGCGCTGCTGCTTTACAACCTGGGCTATACTTACTCGCGCGGCTGTTACCTAGCGCTGGGCGCCGGGTTAATCATCTATATACTGTTTACCGAGAAACGCCTGATCACCTTATTCAGCGCGGGTATTGTAGTTTTGCCGTTCATAGCGCCGGCATCCATGCTGAATCGGTTTTCCAGCATAACCAACCTGAGCGACTCGTCCACTTCATACAGGATTTACATCTGGCAGGCCACGCTGAGGATTCTGAAAGACTTCTGGATCTCCGGGCTGGGCCAGGGTATTGAGGCGTATAATGCGGTTTATCCATATTACGCTTTCAGCGATGTAACCGCGCCTCACTCGCATAACCTGTTCCTGCAGGTATTTACAGAACTGGGGATTTTCGGGCTGATTGTCTTTCTGGTATTGCTGCTGACCTTTTTCAGGACGCTCCTCCGTCTGTTTTATAAGACCCGGAACAATAAAACCAAGTCGTTTCTGGCCGGTTTTTTCGCGGCGGGCGCCGCGTTCCTTATGCAAGGCATGTTCGACTATGTGTTTTATAATTACAGGGTCATGCTGACGTTCTTCATATTTATGGGAATGGGCTGCGCGATGGTCAATATTCGCCTGAAGGAGGATTTTTGTTGAAAGTCCTTCACATTCTGACAGACACTAATATCGGCGGAGCGGGAAAATGCGTCCTGGCGTTGGCGGATTGGGCGTCCGGCAATAAGTATAATGGCTGTGCGGAAGTGATCCTTCCCGTTGGAAGCGCTTTAAAGCCTGAATTCGAACTCCGTTCGATCCCGGTGCGTGAGGCGGAGCGTATTAATGATAAATCATTTGACGCCCGGGCCATTAAGTCAATAAAACAAATCATAAAGAGTGTACGGCCGGACATCGTTCATACCCACGCTGCCCTATCCGGGAGGATCGCCGCGCGTCAGTGCGGTCAGGTAAAGATTGTAAGCACACGCCACAGCATGTTTGACCTGACACCCGGCGATATAAGTTTACGCCGCAAATTTACCACGCGGGTTATAAACGGCCTGTTCTCGGACGCCATTATAGCCGTTTCCCCGGCGGTTGAGGAGAATTTAACGGCCTTAGGCGCGCCGCGCGGGAAGATCCGTATGATCTTCAACGGAGTTCCGCGCGCGGAGGTTTATGAGTGGGACAGGCGCGCGGAGATACGGAAGGCTTACGGGCTTACACAGAATGATTTTGTCGTTTCCATAATCGCCCGTTTATCCGAGGAAAAGGATCACAATACCGTGCTGGACGCCGCTAAGAAGATCATGGATTTAGACAGAAGCGTCAAGTTCATAATAGCGGGAGAGGGTCCCATGGAAAGCCGCCTCAAGAAGCGCGTTCAGTCGGAAGAGATAAGAAACGTCATATTCACGGGTTTTGTCAAGGAGATTGTTAATATAGAGAACATAACGGACTTGCAGATAAACGCGTCCGTAGGCACGGAAGCTACCTCAATGGCGCTGATAAGCGGCATGAGTTTGGGGATACCCGCCGTCGCGAGCGATTTCGGGGGCAACCCGTATGTGGTGGCGGACGGTGTAAACGGACTGCTGTTCCCCCGACGGAACAGCCAGGCCATGGCCAACGCGATTACGCGTATCAGAAATAACCGGGAATTGTACGATAAGATGAGTTTCGAGGCGTTGGAAACATATGAAACCCGGTTTACATTGAATTCTATGGGCAGCCAAACCTTTGAGCTGTATGAGGAATTGCTGAGAGGTGTTAAGAATTGATTGACAAAAAGTATCGCCTGTTTGGAATAATCAATATTGTCGATATAGGTATGATAGCAGCTTTGATTTTGTTCGCGTTTCTGGCTGTGCGTTTCTCCGCGCCGCAGAGCGCCGCCGCGAGGCCGGGTGATGTGTCTTTACGCTATATCGTCGAGGTGCAGCGCAGGAAACCTGATTTCGCCGATAAGGTAAATGCGGGCGACGCCGTGGAGGACAGCCTGCGCGGGTACGCTATCGGCACAATAAAGAGCGTAAGATCGGAACCTTACCTGGAGGACGTGCCGGACTATACCAGCAATATCATCCGACGTATGCCTGTGGATGGATTGGAAACGGTATATGTTGAGATAGAGGCCATGGGGCAGGTTACGGATTACACGACATTGATCGGTTCCTTTGAAGTGCTGGTCGGCAAGGAGATCTATATAAAAGCAAAACATTTCGCGGCAGGCGGCTATGTCGTCGGCCTTGATAGGGGTGACGCGCCGTGATTATAGACAAACAGGGCAGACTGGCCGGAAAGGTCAGTTTGATAGATATCGCGCTGATACTGATTGTTATAGGGCTGATCATTGGATTGGGGTACCGAAGGCTGTCTCAAAACGCCGTACAGATTGTCACCTCGGATACAAAGTTCTATGTGACTCTGGTTGTTGAGCCGATTCGTCAATTCAGCCTTGAGGCGATTAATGAGGGCGATATATTCTATAAGCAGCATGAGCAGCAGCCCTTGGGCAAGGTAACGCGAACTGACTCCGAACCGGCGAGGGAGATTATTAAGCGGCCGGACGGGACGCCCCTATACGTCACGATGGAGGAGAAATACAGCCTGTATATGACGCTGGAATGTACCGGCAATGTCTCTGACAAGGGTTATTTCGTCAACGGCAACGCGCAGATCTCCGAAGGCAGCGACCTGATTATCCAATCGAACAAGGTTGTCTGCGGGGCAAGGGTGGATAGAATCTCAGAGAGTTTGGGGGGGTAACCTTGAGATTTTTTGGAGCGGTTACGGCGGATCGCCGCGCGGGGGCGTCGATCCGTCGCCGGCTTATCGCCGCCGCGCTGTGCGCCGCCGTGTTTCTGCCGGGCGCGCCCGTGTACGCTTCCGACAGACTCTATGAAATACAAAAGACGACGGCGGTGTGCAATGGGGTTACATATGAGGAAAGCCGCTCGGTGACAAACGCCGGGTTGTTGGACATACATGTTTTGAAAGTCAATTTGAACGACCCATATATCACGATAAACCTCGTGGAATCGGGTAAAGAATATGGACTGAGGGAGACAGTATCCACGCTGCTGCGCGAATCCAACGCCATTGCCGGTGTAAACGGCGATTTTTTCGGGGTCAACGGAGCGTACAGCGCGGGGTTCGGCCTGTCCGTAAAGGACGGGCGGCTCATCTCCGTTTCGGCGGATTCCAATGACGGGGGCAATGACTTCGCGTCATTTGTATACACTCAGCAGAATATCCCGTTTATATCCTTTATTAAGACCAATATTCATTTCTATAACGACGGTGTTGAAAACATTCAGGTTCACTCGATAAACAAGATTACTGATATGGTGTATCCGGTCATTCTCACCAGCCAAGCGATGCAAAACACAGCCTCGCTGGACAGCCGCTTCCCCGGTCTGCTGAAGATTGTGGTAATCGGTCAACAGATTACATATATATCCCAATTGGGCGAGACGGTTAACGTGCCGGAAGACGGATATGTGCTGGCTATCCAGCAAGCCTCGGCTGATTATTTCGGCCAGTTCTTCAGTGTCGGTCAGCGAGCTGTGCTGCAAGTCGTGCCGTATGGTATAGATTTTGCCAATATAAAAACCGCCGTCGGCGGCGGAGGTTTAATTTTGAAGGACGGCGAGACGTTCACAATGGGGACTATCGCCAGCGGAAATAAGCGCGAGCCGAGAACCGCGATTGGCATAAACAGGGAACAAAATCAACTCATTCTTGTCCAGGTAGACGGACGGACACATTCGATAGGCGCGAACCAAGATGAAATGGCTTGGATAATGAAGCGTTACGGCGCATATAACGCCATGCATCTGGACGGCGGCGGTTCATCCGCCATGGTGATACGGGATCCTGACGGACAATATAATACTGTGAACCGAGTTTCCGACGGAGCGGAGCGGAAGGTGATCAACGCGCTGGGTATTTTCAATAACGCACCTGTAGGGAACGCGGAAAAGCTTGTGGCGGCGTTTGAGAAGGAAACGGTGTGGCTGGGCGAATCGGTTAAACTCTCGGTATACGGATTGGACGCGTACGGCCACCGAATCGAGACGCAGCCGGACACCATAGCGTTTTCCGATCCCGAGGCGGTTTACGCTAACGGATATTACACGCCGGGCAACGAGGGTAAGGCGGATATCTACGTTCAGAGCGGCGGCATGATGGCACAGGCGGAGCTGAAAGTAAAAACTCTGGCTGAATTGATAATAAACCCTGAGGCGATCAGGCTGAACGCGGGCGAGGCCAAGGCACTGTCGTTTAGCGGCATAGACAGCGACGGCGCGCAGTTTAATATAACCGAGGGCGTTTCATATGAAGTCTTCCCCTCGGAACTGGGCACGGCCTTCGGCGGTGTGTTTACCGCTTCCGCCATATCGGGGGCAGGATATCTGAAATGCACCGTGCGGCAGGCTACCGCTTATGTTCCTATTTATATCGGCGATACTGGGGACGTTACCGTTACACTTCCGAACAAGCAGCGATTCCGCGATCCGCTGAGGAGCGAGCCAAATGAAACCCTGACGGAGCCGGCGGTTATTGTGGAAGGTGAAAAAGTCTTTAGCCCTGAGGACAGGGAACCGGCAGTATACGGCGCGAGGCAGAACGGCAGGTTCGCCATACTGCGCGTGACGGGCGAGAGAGGCGGGCTGCTGGCGACGGATTTGACCCAATGGGCTAAGTTCCCCAATGATATAGACAGTATGAATCCTGGCGGTATTGTAATGGAAACGGACCTGAATCCACGTAATTTTTCGCAGCCGAAAGAGTTTGAACTCTTCCATGAGGCGCTGACAGCCTACCAAGCGCAAGGCAAGCAGGTTTTTGTGATTTCAAAACAAGGACAGGAGACATCGACAAGAATACAAGACGGCATTCGATACATAAACATCGGCGCCATGTGGAAAGACGCCGAGACCATCAATGAGAATTATAGGGTATTCAGGCTGTACGCTTCAGGGGATAGTTTGACATATACGTTAACGGCGGAGTGAGCCGTTCGGAACTAAAGGGGAACCCCCGGCTAAGCCGGAGGTTCCCCTTTTAAAATTCCACATCAAACTAGGCTCTTCAAACTATAACCCTTACCCTGCTTTCGTCATAGAACCCGCGAGC
>JAISZF010000001.1 GCA_031269415.1 Clostridiales bacterium | reverse complement strand
GCGTCAAGGTTTTTCCAAATCTTCGCGGGCGTAAAAACAGGCTTACTCCCCCCAGACTGTCCAAAAGCTCCTTGATGAACAGCGTTTTATCAACATAATAATATCCGCCGTTTATCATATTCTCAAAATCTTCTATGCCTATCGGCAGGATGTTTTTCCTGGCGTTAATCATACACACACGTCCCATAACCCTGATAACAGGGATTATAGCAAATTCCAGGCATACCCGCAATATAGCTTGTTGTGGAGGTTTTATCACCGTCCACAGTCAAAAATGATCGCGGAAGAAAATTTGAGCGCTATCAGGAGTATGGCGTTGAAGAATACTGGATCGTCAATCCAGAGTATGAAACTGTTGAATAGTACGCGTTGATTAACGGATTATTCAAACTGCTCGCGACGCATTTAAATATCTCGATGAATAAAACCGATCCGTCCAATCCTTATCATTTTTGAAGACTTGGTTATGAATCTTGACGAGATATTTCAAGATATGAGATAAAACGAAAGGGCGTGTTTTTTAAACACGGCCTTTTCACCGCAGCTTACTTATAATATACTCCGCCCACTCCTCCGACGAGGCCCCGTCCTCCCGTCCGGTCACCTCAATCTTCTTTTCCGCGGCGCATTCGTCCATTGCCCTACTGAGTTCCGCGGCTTCGCGAGTATACCCAATATGACTCAACAGCATAGCGGCTGCCCTTATAATACTGGACGGGTCGGCGTATTCGGCTCTGCCTTCCTCCACCATGCGCGGCGCGGAGCCGTGGATAGCCTCGAACATGGCGTACCGCTTGCCGATATTGGCGCTGCCCGCCGTGCCTACTCCGCCCTGAAACTCAGCGGCTTCATCCGTCAGAATATCCCCGTAAAGATTAGGCAGCACAAACACCTGAAACTGTGTACGGCGTTTTTCATCCACTAATTTCGCGGTCATTATGTCTATATACCATTCATCCAGAGTTATACACGGGTATTCCTTGGCAATATCACGGCAGATACGGAGGAATTTGCCGTCCGTGGTTTTTATTATATTGGCTTTCGTTACGGCTGTAACGCGCGTTTTCCCGTTCGCCGCGGCGTAATCGAACGCCGCGCGCGCGATGCGTTCCGTGCCTTGGGTTGTGGTAATCGTAAAATCAACAGCCAGATCCTCATCCACTTCAAATCCCATACTGCCCACAGCGTAAGCACCTTCGGTATTCTCGCGGAAAAATGTCCAGTCTATGCCCTTCTCCGGAACGCGCACCGGCCGTACATTGGCGAAGAGATCCAATTCCTTGCGCATAGCCACGTTGGCGCTCTCCACATTAGGCCAAGGCGATCCCGCTTGCGGCGTTGTGGTGGGGCCTTTCAGAATAACGTGGCAGGTTTTCAATTCGGCCAGTACATCGTCCGGTATGGCTTTCCCAACCGCGGCGCGATTCTCTATCGTCAAGCCGTTGATGTCCTTAATCAAAACCCTGCCCTTCTCAATGTCGTTTTTCAACAGAGCTTGAATAATTCCTTTGGCTTGCGCGGTTATGGCCGGGCCGATACCGTCGCCGCCCGCGACCCCGATAATTATCTGTTCCAGCGACTTATAGTCCAGGAAATCCATTTCATTCCGCATGCGCTCCACGCGGGCCAATTGCCCGTTTAAAAGCGCGGCGAACCTTTCTTTCGCGGTTTTCAACTTATCCATTGCTGACAATCTCCTTTATAGCGGTCTCGGATACCCCTTTCAATTCCTGATCCGTAATAACCGTAACCCTTCCGTCGGCGTACTGCTCATCCACCCAGTCCTTAATCTTCTTAATAAGCGGATGCTTCTTATCCAGAGCGTTCTCTCCCGTAAGCTGATAATATGTATTGACCCAATGAGCGATGCCCGCCAGCCCGGAGGTATTGGACACCGCCACGTTGCTGGGGCGGTTCAGGAACTTCTGCGTATCGAAGATGTTGTAGATCTCCTCGTTCTTCAGCAGCCCGTCGGCGTGGATGCCGGCACGCGTCACATTGAAATTGCTGCCCGCGAACGGGGTCATCGGGGGTATCGCGTAGCCCGCTTCCCTTTCAAAATACTCGGCCAGCTCGGTAATAACGGTCGTGTCCATGCCATCCAGCGTGCCCCGAAGCTGAGCGTAGTCCATAACCATGGCCTCCAGCGGGGTATTGCCGGTACGCTCGCCGATGCCGAAGATGGAGCAGTTTACGGCGCACGCCCCAAACAGCCACGCATATGAGGCGTTCGACACGGCGCGGTAGAAATCGTTATGCCCGTGCCATTCCATGAGTTCGTGGGGCACGCCCGCGTGATGGTGCAATCCGTAGATAATACCCGGCACGCTGCGCGGCAGCGCCGCGCCGGGGAATGTAACGCCGTAGCCCATTGTGTCGCAGCAGCGGATCTTAATCGAAACGCCTGTTTCTTCCATCAGCTTCATCAGCTCTATCGCGAACGGCACCACAAAGCCGTAGAAATCGGCGCGTGTTATGTCCTCGAAATGGCAGCGGGGTCGTATGCCGAACTCGATGCATTCGCGCGCGACAGAGAGGTAATGCTCGATAGCCTGACGCCGCGTTATATTCATTTTCAGGAAGATATGATAATCGGAACAGCTTACCAAGATACCCGTTTCCTTAATGCCAATAGACTTAGCCAGCTCGAAATCAGAACGCGAAGCGCGGATCCAACTGGTAACCTCGGGATATTCAAATCCCTTTTCCAGACATTTTTCCACCGCGTCCCTGTCTTTTTTGGTATACAGGAAGAATTCGCTCTGGCGTATCAAGCCCTTCGGCCCGCCTAATTTGTGAAGCAATTCAAAGATATGTACTATCTGTTCCGTGGTAAACGGTTCCCTCGACTGCTGGCCGTCGCGGAAGGTGGTGTCTGTCATCCAGATTTCATCCGGCATGTCTATAGGCACCAGCCGGCGGTTGAACGCGATTTTGGGTATTTCATCATATGAGAACAGATTGCGGTAGAGATTGGGCTCGGCGACATCCTGGAGTTGGTAGACCGTTTCACGCCGTTCCAGCAGATTGGATCTTTTATTGAAGACTAACATTTTACTCCTCCTCATCTGATAATATTATGCGGAAAAATCGTATAAAAAGCAATGGAATTTTCTCGCGGGCAATGATATACTCATTGAAATTCACATTGAAGGGAAGAATAATAGCATGACCGACAGTTCTCTACGCATTCAGGCGATAACCATAGCCGCGCTTATTATCTTCGCGGCCGCTATGGTATTCGTCGGCCTGAATACCAGGAAAGCGGCAAAAACGGTAGACGCCTTTCTGCTTGGCAACCGCGGTATCGGCGCGTGGATGTCCGCGCTCGCGTACGGTACTACATATTTCTCAGCGGTTATCTTTATCGGCTACGCGGGTAAACAGGGCTGGGATATCGGCTTGGGCGGCATATGGATCGGCGTCGGCAACGCCTTGTTGGGCTGCCTTTTAGCCTGGCTCGTGTTAGCCCGCAGAAGCCGCGTGATGACGCACAGCCTCAACGCTAAGACCATGCCGGAATTTTTCGAGAGCCGGTACGATTCCGCTAAGATTAAATTCTTTTCGGCAGTGATTATCTTTATATTCCTCGTGCCTTATTCCTCCGCCGTTTACAAGGGACTCGGCTCACTGTTCAACACAATATTCCCGTCGGTGCCCGTTAACGTATGTATGCTCATAGTGGCGTGTCTTACGGCGTTTTTCCTGGTTCTGGGCGGTTATCTCGCCAGCGTGTACACGGACTTTATACAGGGCATAATCATGCTGTTCGGCGTGGCCGCGATGGTATTAATCGTCGTCAGCAATCCGGCGGTAGGCGGCGCGGGTAATGTTATTTCCCGACTAAAGGCGGTTGATCCGGGGCTGGTCAGCGTATACGGGGGCAAATACTTCACATTCCTATGCACCAACATTCTGCTGACCAGTTTCGGGACATGGGGGCTGCCGCAGATGGTTAGCAAGTTCTACGCCGTGAAAGATGAAGCCTCCATAAAAAAGGCCACAATTATATCGACCTTTTTCTCCGCTTTTATTGGTATGGGCGCGTATTTCGTGGGCTCGCTCTCCAGGCTCTATCTGACGGAACTCCCCGCGGGCGGATATGACGCGGTCATCCCCCAAGTGCTGCTTAAAGCCCTTGGCAATAATTTTTTCAGTAATCTGGTGCTTGCC